>DATHNH010000043.1:0-29023 GCA_035486255.1 Solirubrobacteraceae bacterium
CAGCCGGGAGCAGGTGAGCTCATGCCAGGTCGCGAAAAGGTCCAGCTCGGAGGCCGGCATGCCCGCGGCACGCGCGCTCTCCAAGGCGCCCTCGGCGCCATCGGCGTCGCCTCCGGCCAGACGCGCGAACAGCTCGCTGCGGCGTGCGATCACGGCAAGCGGATCGTCGCCGTCGAGGTCGGCCGCCACGTCCGCCGCCTCGCCGTAGCGCCGCTGCGCGAGCAGCGCCTCGCCGAGTGCCACGCGCGCGCGGCTGGAGTGCGGCTGGCGCGCCAGCACCGCTCTGAACTGCGTCTCGCCGGCGGCTGTCGCGCCGCCCTCGTACAGCGCTGTGCCGAGCATGAAGCGGGCGGCTGGGGAAGGGTCGTGCATGTGTCGCTCGAGCTCTGCCACTACGCTGCCGGCCTCCATGCCGCTTGCCAGCAGCGTGTTCGCGTAGGGCAGCACCGAGCCGACGAAGCTCGGGTGCTCGCGCAGGCAGTGCTCCAGTAGTTCGATTGCCCCGGCCCGGTTACCGTCGGCGCTCAGCAGCTCGGCGAGGTGGATCCTCGGCAAGTAGGTGCCGCTGCCGACGGTCGCGGTGTAGCGCGAAGACGAGTCGCCCATCTCGATGCAGCGCTCGAGCAGTTCCGTGGCGCGTTCGGGCTGCTCGAGCGCGATCGCGGCCAGAGCCTGCTCGAGCAGGAGGTCGGTGAATCCCGGAAAGCGCTCGAGTCCCTCCTGTGCCCGCGCGATGGCCTCCTCGTTGCGCCCGCAGGCGCGCAGAGCCTTTACCAGGCGGCTCATCAGGGCCGGCGCGAACTCGTAGCTGTCTCGCTCGGCCAGCGCATCCAGTAGTTGCCAAGAGCGTTCGAGCTCGGCGAGCGCGGCAGCATGCTCGCCGCCGGCGGCGTACTCGGAGCCGAGGTTGTAGTGCAGGAAGGCGTTCGGCGGGCTTTCGGCTTGCTGCAGGCGCAGCAGCTCGATGTTGCGCCGTGACTTCTCGCGCGTGTCGCGTACGACGCCGAGATAGCCATAGTGCTCGATGCGCACGCCGCTCGATTCCAAGCGCTCGGGCAGGTATCCGGGCAGGCAGTGAGCGATCTGCTCGTGCAGACGCCCTTCGAAGCGATACCCGGGCCGGTTGCGAAAGACGCGCAGGGCGTTGTGGGTGACGGCGGTGCCATCCTCGAGATCGCCGGTGTAATTGGTCTCTGACAGGTAGAAGGCCTCGCGCCAGGTGCGCGCGGTGAGCGCGCGCAACAGGGGGGTGTCTCCGCCGACGAGCACCTCGTCGGCGTCCAGGCACAGCAGCCAGTCGCCCGTGGCGGCCTCCAGGGAGATGTTGCGCGCCTCGGCAAAGGACCCGGTCCACTCGTGAAACAGCACGCGCGCCCCGAACGAGCGCGCGATCTCGACCGTGGCGTCGCTCGAGCCCGTGTCGACGATCACGATCTCGTCGACCGCCTCGGCTACCGAAGCCAGGCAGCGGGGAAGCATTTCCTGCTCGTCGCGCACGATCATGCACAGGCTCAGGCGCATGCCCTCGGCCGGCCGCGCTCGCTCGGCTATCTCCAGTGCCTGGGCCGCGAGCTCGGCAACCGCGGGGTGCCGAAGCGCGGCGCTACCGGCTCCACGCAGCTGCCGCCGCCGCTGTGCAAGGCAGGCGAGGTTGCGATCGACTTGCTCCAGGCGCGGGTCCAAGCGCTTGGCCGCCTTGAACAGCGCCTCGGCCGCGTCGAGGCTCCACAGCTCGTAGAAGGCGAAGCCGGCATAGTCGAGTAGCTTGGGCTCGCTCGGCTGTGGGCCGAGCATCCGTAGGGCGCCTGTGGCGATGGTTGCGAACAGGCCTCCGCGCGGGAGAGGTGGGTCGCTGCCGGCGAGGAGCCCCAGCTCGAGCAGGCGCGCCCCGGCCCAGTAGCGGCGCTGTGGGTCGGGGATCGACTCGAGCTGTTCGAACAGCTCGCGATAGTCGGGCAGTCGGCCTGCTGTGAGCGCTTGCTGGGCGCGCGCGACGAGCTCCGTCGCCAGGGCGGCGGTCTCGTGCGTGCTTGGACTCGGTGCGCGCAGGGCCATCTTCACGCATGGTCATCGACCACCTCCCTCGATATCTGAGCGAGCCGGCTTGCCGGGCTCGGTCGAGCCACTCAAACGTGACGACCGACCCGGGCGATACGGTCCGCGCCTTAATCGTCGCAAATAGCGCATTTTGGGGCGCGGGCAACGTTTCGGTCGCACGCAGGGATGACCCCTGTCAGTTCCCTCGAAATCGGAGTCGCAAATGGAAACGATCGCAAAAGGGGCCGTGAGGATCTCCGCGGCGGAAGCCCTCAGGACGTGGCGCGAGTACCGTCAGACCGGCGATCTGCGCTTGCGCGACCAGTTGATCTTCATCTTCACGCCGATGGTGCGCTACATCGTCTACCGCAAGGTGCGCGAGGTACCGGCCCAGTGCGACGTCGAGGACTTCCTCTCTTGCGGCCTGGAGGCGTTGATTCGCTCGATCGAGCGCTATGACCCCGAGAAGGGCGCGACGCTCGAGCAGTATGCGTGGACTCGCATCCACGGCGCCGTGCTCGACGAGCTGCGCCGCCACGACTGGGCACCCCGCTCGCTGCGCCGTGACGAGCGCGCCATCAACCATGCGCGCGAGGTGTTCCTCGCCGCCAACGATCGGCAGCCCACGCGCGAGGAGCTGGCCGCGCTGGTTGGTATGCAGCCGGCCGAGCTGGTGGGTCGCCTCGACGACGTGGCGCTCGCGGAGGTGGGCTCGCTCAACAGGACCGTACGCTCCGACGAGAACGCGCGAATCGAGCGGATCGACACTTTGGAGAGCCCCGACACCGACTGCGACCCGATCGTGAGCGCCGAGCGCCGCGAAGCCAAGGCGCGCTTTCGTGAGGCTTTTGCGCTGCTGCCCACGCAGGAGCGCGAAGTGGCGGTCTTGCTTTACGTGGAGCACTGGACGCTACGCGACATCGGTGCGCGACTGGGCGTCTCTGAGAGCCGGGTCTCCCAGATCCATACGCAGCTGCGCCGTCGCCTGTATGACCAGCTCTCCGACGAGCTGGCGCTGTTCAGCGCGGTGGGCTGATCCCAAGGGCGTGTAGACGTCCTCGAGAGTCTCTGGATGCTCTAAAGAATCGTGAGTCGCGGCCGAACACCCGGGGTGACATGGACCTCGGCCTATATATCGCTGCCTCCGGGATGGTCGCTGAGCAGGTTCGCCAGGGTCAGCTCTCCAACGACCTCGCCAATGCCTCGACTCCCGGCTACAAGCCCGACGAGTCGCCGCAGCACAGCTTTGGCGACGTGCTGCTCGCCAGCACAGAGGACGGGACGACCGTCGGATCGGTGGACACGGGCGTGGCGCTCGGCAAGAGCTACACGGATATGACGCAGGGTTCGCTGCAGGAAACCGGGGAACCGCTCGACTTCGCGATCGCCGGCAGCGGCTTTTTCGCGGTCAAGACAGCTCAGGGCGTGCGCTACACCCGCGACGGACAGTTCACGAGCTCCGCGCGGGGAGTGCTCACCGATACGAGCGGCAACCCGGTGCTCGACCAGGGTGGAGCCGAAGTAAAGGTCGGCGCGAAGGGCACCGTGGCCGCGAGTGCACTCGGCGTCTTCGAAGTGCCAGGGGCGGTCAAGCAGGGCGAAAACCTCTATGCCGGCTCGGCTTCGGGCAAGCCGAGCGGCACGGTGCGCCAGGGATCCCTGGAGGGATCGGGCGTCGACGCCGCGAAGATCATGGTCGAAATGATCACTTCGTTGCGCAGCTTCCAGTCGGGCCAGCAGGCAATCCAATCGATTGGCCAGACTCTCCAAGAGGCTGCCACACAGGTCGGCTCGCTGTCGGGGTCGGCCTGATGCTGGAAGGTCTCTATTCGGCGGCGGCGGGCATGGCGGCGCAACAGGAACAGCTCGACGCGATCAGCAACGATCTGGCGAACGTCTCCAGTACCGGCTACCGCTCCGAGCGCGTTGCCTTCAGCGATCTGCTGTACAACGCCGTCGACGTTGCCGGTACCGAAACGGACACCGGCGCCGGCGCCGGTGCGCAGGTGATCGGACGTAGTCAGGCGCAGGGATCGATTCAGGAAACCGGGGACCCGCTGAACCTCGCGATCGAAGGCGAAGGCTACTTCCAGCTCAAAGGGCCCGGCGGTCAGGTGGAGCTGACCCGCGACGGCAACTTCGGCGTGGATGCGCATGGCGCGATCGTCGGCGCCGACGGCAGCCAATTGGTGCCGCCGATCAATTTGCCTGCAGGGGTTTCCCCCGGCGAGGTGAAAATCGCATCCGATGGCACCGTCACAGTCGGTAAGCGCGCACTTGGTCAGATCAAGCTTGTCAGCGTTCCCTCGCCCGATCACATGCTTGCCGATGGCAGCGGGGGTTTTACCCCGACGGCTGAAAGCGGCGCGGTGGCAGCTGCCGGCGGCGGCAGGATTCATCAAGGCGCACTCGAGGGTTCAAACGTGGACATGTCCAAGGAGATGGCCCTGATGGTGAGCACGCAGCGCGACTACCAGATGAGCAGCTCGGCGATTCAAACCGAGAGTCAGATGATGTCGATCGCCAATCAGCTGCGCCCGGCATGAGTGGAGTGGGCGCAGCCGGCACGCCACTGCCCGCGAGCGGCCTGCCCGTCAACCAGGCGCTCGAGCCCGCATGGGTGCGTCACGGCTCGGCGTCCACGCAGAAGTCCTACCAGACCGCGCTGGCCTTCGAAGAGATGCTCGTCGAAGAGCTCTCCAAGTCGCTGACGGCCACGAGCGGCCTCGAAGGCGAATCAGGCCAGGAAGGCGAATCCTCCGGCGGCTCCTCGGCGGGCTCATCGAGTCCGTTCTCCTCGATGTTGCCCCAGGCACTCACAAGCGGTGTCATGGACGCCGGTGGGCTCGGGCTGGCCACTCAGATGACTCGCCAGATGCAGGACGCCGCCGGCTCGGGGAAGTCGAGCGCAAGCGGGGGCACGAGCGCGTGAGCCCCGCCGCCCTGCTCGCCGGGGAGGAGATCGTCCAGGACCGGGCACTCGCGGCCGACGTGCTTACCCATCTCGACGCGCAGATCGACTCGGCGCGCGCCCTGCTTGCGGTCGTGCTCGAGCAAGGCGTGGCGATTCGCGCGCGCGACGTCCACATGGTCGTACGCCAGGCGGGGATCCTGCGCGGGGAGATGGGTCGTCGGCAGCTGCTCGAGGAGGAGCGCTCGCGCCTGCTGGCTCGCGCCGGCGAGCGCCTCGGCATGCCTGCCGAGGCGGTCACGCTGGAGCGACTCGCGACGTTGATGGACCCGACGAGCGCGGAGCGAGCCGGCGCCTCCAGCGCCGAGTTGCGCGGACTGTTGCGCGAGCTCCAACGCGAGCACTCCTGCAACCGTGCGCTGATGCAGATCGAACTGGGCTTCCTCGATCACTTGATGGGCGTGCTGGCGCTCGACGGTGTGAGCGGCTACGACACGCACGGCTCCTCCGCCGCGATCACGCGGCCGCGCCCCAATGGGAACCTGCATGTCTTGGACCTGCGCGCCTGATGTCGGTCCCGACGTTGCAAGGACTGCAGACGGCGCTCAGTGGCCTGCTCGCCGAGCAGCAGGCGCTGGACGTCACCGGCAACAACATTGCCAACTCCGCCACCGAAGGCTACTCGCGCGAGACGGCCGTCTTGGAGACGAAGCAGCCGATTGTCATACCGGCGATCTCGCCGCTCACGGGCAAGGGCGCACAGCTCGGGACCGGTGTCAGCGTGGAGACGATCACGCGCGTGCGCAACGCCTATCTGGACGCCCAGTACCGAACCCAGAACAGCGCCCTCAGCGGTGCGAGCACTCAATCCGAAGAGCTCACACAAGCCCAGGCGGCGTTCAACGAACCTTCGAGCTCGGCGATCGCCAGTCAGATGTCGGCGTTTTGGAGCGCCTGGAGCAATCTCGCCAACGACCCCGAAATCGCCAAGCAAGGGGTCGTCGCGGCGGGTCAGCAGCTGGCCAACATGTTTCACGAAGTGAGCGCCCAACTCTCGACGATCTCCACCCAGGCGGGCGAACAGTACAAGGCGCTCGCGGGGCCCTCCGGCGAAGTGCAGGACGACGCCAACCAGATCGCCCAGCTCAACGGCCAGATCAAGCTCGCCGAAGAAGCCGGACAGCAGCCGGGAGCGATGTTCGACCGTCGCGACCTGCTGCTCGACAAGCTCTCGAGTCTGGCTCAGCTGAGCGTAAGCCAGCAGCCCGACGGCACCGACACGGTGAGCTTCGGCGACGCCGCCAAGCCGCTCGTGGAAGGCACGACGGTCAACTGGCCGCAGACGCTCGGCGAAGGCGCCGGAGGCCGGCTCGGTGCGCTGCTTGCCCTCACGAGCCCGGGTGGCGCCCTGGCCACGTATCAAACCGAACTCGACAACGTGGCCGGCACGCTCGCCGCTAGCGTCAACGCCTTGCACACCTCGACGCCGTTCTTCTCCGGAACCACCGCGGCCACGCTTGCCGTTGCGGTGACACCTGCTCAAGTGCAAACCTCTTCGACCGGAGCCGCCGGCGGCAACGACGTCGCCCAGGCGATCGCCGCACTACGGGGCGGCGCGGCCGAACAAAGCTACGCGGCGCTGGTGGAGCAGGTGGGCTCGGGCTTGCGTGCCGCCCAAGACGACCAGAGCAACCTGCAGACGACGGTAACGGCGATCGACAACCAGCGCCAGAGCGTCTCGGGAGTGTCGCTCGACGAAGAAATGACCAACCTGATCACTTTCCAGCGCGGCTATCAGGCCTCGGCGCGCACGCTCACCGCCATGGACAGCATGCTCGAAACGCTGATCGAGCACACGGGAGTGGCTGGCCTGTGACCAATCGCATCACCCCCGCGATGGTCACGGCCACTACGCTGAACGACCTCAACTCCTCGCTGGCGGCGCTGGAGCGCACCTCGAACGAGCTCTCCTCCGGCAAGACGATCCTCGAGCCGTCGGACAACCCGTATGGCGCGAGTCGCGTGATCGACCTGCAGAGCGAGCTCGACGGCCTGAGCTCGTATACGAGGAACGCCCAGGAAGGCATCTCCTGGGAGACGACAGCGTCAAGCGCAATGACGGGTATGGGCAATGCGCTTCAAAGCGTGCGCGAACTGCTGGTACGGGCGCCCAACGGCACTTACAACAAAGCCGACCTCGAACAGATGGCCTCCGAGGTGAGCCAGCTGACCGAAGCGGTCAAGCAGGATGCCAATACGCAGTATGCCGGCCAGTACGTGTTCTCCGGCACGGCGACCACGACGGCGCCCTACAAGCAGGGCGCCGAAGACGCCTACCAGGGCGACGCCGGCACTGTAACGCGTGCGATTGGTCCTGGCGTGTCGGTTAACGTCAGCACGGACATCTCCTCGCTACTCGGCAACGGTCAGGGATCCGGCGACGGGAAGCTGCTCGAAACGTTGCGCACGATCTCCGAACACTTGAAGGGCGGTACGGCCGAAGACGTGAGCGCGCTCGGGTCCAGTGACATGAAGGGCCTGGAAGCGAGCATCGAAGAGCTCACCCAACTGCAGGCTACGGCGGGGGGTGTCATCGATCAGCTCCAGACCGCGACGAGCCGCATCGAAAGCTTGCAATCCTCGATCAGCGCGGGCCTGTCCAATACCGAGGACGCCAACATCGCCGAAACCTCGATCGCCTACTCCAACGAGCAGGCTGCCTACGAGGCGGCTCTGCGCGCCGGCGCGAGCATCGTCCAAGAATCATTGCTCCAGTTCCTCCAGTAGATCGTCGAAGAGAGAGCAACATGTCCGTGGCATTCCAGAGCATCCGTTTCGGCACGGTCGAGGTTGAGCAGGAGGAGGTGATCGAGTTCCCCTTCGGGCTGATCGGTCTGGGGGGCAGCCGCTACGCGCTGATCGACCGCAACCCAGGTACCGGGTTCTTGTGGCTGCACTCGGTGGACGATCCGGCGCTGGCACTGCCGGTGGTGAGCCCCCATCCGTTCTTTCCCGAGTTCTCGCTGCACATGGCGCCCGAGGATCGGGAGCGCACCGGCATCGAGGATGGCTCCGAGACGAAGCTGTATGTGACCGTGCGCGCGACCCCCGACCCACTCGACATCACCGCCAACCTACGTGCCCCACTGGTGGTCCACGAGGGTCGCGGCTACCAGGTGATCAACGCCAACCCCGAAGCCCGGTTGCAGGCGCCGTTGTTCACGCTGTCGGACGAGACGTCGCGAATAGCTTCATAATCCGAAGCGATGCTGATACTGGCGCGACGTCCGGGAGAGCGCGTCGTGATCGGCGACGAGATTTTGGTGACCGTCATGGAGGTCAGCGCCAGCACGGTGCGCCTGGGGATCGAGGCGCCACGAGGGGTGTCGATCTTCCGCGAGGAGATATGGCTCGCGGTCAAGGAGGAGAACAGGGCTGCTGCGGAGGCGCAGGCTGACGCGCTTCCCTCGGCTCCGATCGGCGAGGTCCGGGGGGACGCCGCGGCGCCTTCCGGTGAGGGTCCGACCCAGGACGAGCCGACCCAGGACGAGGATTCGTCGAGGGCCGAGCCGGAGACCTAGACTGGTTCGTTCGATTCCCTCGGAGAGGAGACTTCATGCATGCCGTGCTGATTCATGAGACCGGAGGCCCGGATGTCTTGCGCTTCGAGCAGACTGAGCGGCCTGAGCCTGCCGCGGAGGAAGTCTTGATCGAGGTTCGCGCCGCGTCGGTGAACCCGATCGACTGGAAGATCCGCCGCGGCCTGCGCGAGACACAGCTACCCGCGGTGCTCGGCAACGATGTATCGGGGGTGGTAGAGCGCTCGCGCATGGATGGGCTTGCCGCGGGAGATGAGGTGCTCGGCGTCGCGTCCAGCGGCGGCTACGCCGAGTTCGCCACTGTCCCGGCTACCCTGATCGCGAAGAAGCCTGCGGGCCTGAGCCACGAGCAGGCGGCGGCGCTGCCCGTCTCCGGGTTGACCGCTTGGCAGGCGCTGTTCGACAGCGGCGGTCTGCAAGCCGGTCAGACCGCGTTGGTCGCAGGCGGTGCCGGTGGTGTCGGCCATCTCGCCGTTCAATTCGCCAAGCACGCCGGTGCGCGTGTCATCGCCACCGGCTCGGCTCGAAATCGCGATTTCGTGCTTGGGCTTGGTGCCGATGAGTACATCGACTACTCAAGCCAGGATGTTGGCGAGGCCGCGAGCGACGTCGACGTGGCGTTCGACACCGTCGGCGGCGAGACGACCGAGTCGCTGGTGCCCACGCTGCGCGAGGGCGGTGTGCTCGTCACGATTGCCAATGCGCCACCCGAGCAGGCTGCCGCCGCGCGCGGCGCCCGCGCCGAGCTGCTCGTGATGAGCTCGAGCTCGGAGCAGCTCGAAAAGATCGCCGGGCTCGTCGCCGCCGGGGCGGTGCGCGTGGAGATCGCGCGGACGTTCCCGCTCAGTGAGGTCAGCCAAGCGCATGCGCTCAGCGAGGCCGGGCACACGCGCGGGAAGATCGTCCTCACGGTGAGCTAGGGCCGCTATCTCGGTGGGGCCCTAGCTCACCGTGAGGAAGGGCCGCTATCTCGGTAAGGGCCGCACGCCTTGTATCCCCCTATCGAGATAGGTCCTGACCCGTGTCGATGGACCACAGTCGCCGCTCGCTGCTTTGGGTGAGTCCGTGAGCCCGGGAGACTGATGAGCCCTCTGTGCGACTAAGCTTCTTGTATGTGCAGAAACATCAGAACTCTCTACAACTTCGAGCCTCCCGCCAGCGAGGACGAGGTGCGTGCCGCGGCGCTTCAGTACGTGCGAAAGATAAGCGGATTCAGCAAGCCTTCGCAGGCCAACGAGGTGGCCTTCGCGCGTGCCGTCGACGAGGTGGCAGAAGCATCGGCCACGCTGCTGGGCCAACTCGTCACCGCGGCGCCCGCGAAGGATCGTGAGGTCGAGGACGCCAAGCGCAAGGAGCGCAGCGCTCAGCGATTTGCGGCGTAGCGGGTCGTCTTCTACCTAATTTGCGAGGTAGGAACTTTCAGACGGGCTATGCCGGCCGCGAGTTGGGCCAAATCTCTGCCCCGATCTCAGCGGCAGGGCGGTAGAGACGAGCATCCTGGCCGGAATCGGGTACCGTTTATGTTTGCCCATGAGCCGGATTGATCAATCCATTAGAAGATTCGTAACAGCAAGCCCCGCTCAGTCGAGCGCCTGGTTGCTCGCGTTTGAAGGGGTGGCTCGTCGTGGCTAGATCCAGTGGCAGCGAGGCCTTAGAGAACGACGGGTGGATGCGTGGTTCCTCTACGTCGCTGCGTGGGGGCTTGCTCGCCTTGGTATTGGAGCGCCCGGGTCATGGGTATGAGCTGGCGAACCGGTTGGCCGACCGCCTTGGCGAGACTTGGCTGATCGTCCCGAAGGACATCTACCGGCTCCTCGAAGGGCTGGAAAAAGATGGGTTGCTGCTGCTCAGCGAGGAGCGCGAGCCAGGTCGTCGGTTACGACGTTTGGTCTACTACCCGACTGACTTAACGGCTCGGGCGGTGAGCGAATGGATGGAGACGCTCATCCCGAAGGAGCCTATGAGGATGGGTATCCGGGCCAAGGTCGCGGTCGCGCGCGAGCGGGATGCGCGTCTATTGCTGCTTGCGCTGCGAGGCTATGAGCAGGAGTGCCTGCGGCTGTTGAAGCTTGCTCCGCCGCCGGCGAATGTGCCGTCGTGGAAGGGGTTGCTCGTCGATTGCACGCGCGACGCCGTGGACGCACAACTACGTTGCGAAGTCGAATGGGCGAGGCGCACGCGGCGGCGCGTCGAGGAATACATCGCGCGGCGAGGATAGGCGCGATCTCGTGACACCCCTGTTGTCTTTTGAGAACGTCGGCAAGCGGTACCCTGACGGCTCTCGCGAGATCGTAGTTCTCGACGGTGCTTGCTTTGAGATCGGCGAGGGCGTATTCACCGGTGTGTGGGGCGCGCGGCGTGCCGGCAAGTCGACACTGTTGCGATTGATGGCCGGCGTCGAGTCGCCGGATGCCGGACAGGTGCGCTTCGACGGACGCGATCTGGCAGGGATGTCGCTTGTGCGACGCGAACGGCTGCTGCGGGCAGAGATCGCGCTGATGAGCACGGGTGACTGGCATCCCGTCTCACGAGAGACCGTCGTCGAACATGTCGCGCTGTCGCTTGGGAGCAGCACGTCGTCGATGCCTGAGGCTAGACGCAGGGCAAGGCGTGTGCTCGATCGTGTGGGGATTGCCGGCCATGCGGACGATCTGACGGGATCGCTGTCGTTGACCGAGAGGATGCGGGTGATACTCGCCAGGGCATTGGTGCGCGAGCCGCGTCTCCTGTTGGTGGACGAGCCGGCGTCGGTGCCGAGCCTTTCGGAGCGCGATGCTCTGTACGGACTGCTTCGTGAGCTCACGAGGGAGTCGGGGACGACCCTCGTGGTGGCCTCGGAAGAGATGGCTCCGCTGCATGGCGCCGAGGTCGTGATGTCGATTGGCGACGGCGAATTGTGCTCGACCGACGAGCGCGGCACGGTCGTCCACTTTCCCGGTGGCATGCCGGCCGTCAGTCCTGAACCGTGAGCGCGCTAGAGCTGCGCGAGGTCGTCAAGCACTATCCCACAGGAGAGGAGCCCGTTCGGGCTGTGGACGGTGTATCCATGACTATCTCCGCTGGAGAGTTCGTCGCCCTCTACGGTCCCAGCGGTTCGGGCAAGACGACATTGCTGATGTTGGCGGTAGGGCTGCTGGCACCCGACAGCGGGAGCATCTGTTTTGGAGAGAAGGACATAGGGCGACTCTCCGAGCGTGAGTGTGCGCGCTACCGCCTCAGAGACGTCGGCTTCATCTTTCAGTCCTTTCATCTCGCCAATGGGGCGACTGCGCTTGACAACGTGACAACCAAGCTGATCGGAGACGGCATGAGCTTGCGGGCCGCGCGGGAGCTGGCGCGTCCGTGGCTCGAGCGCGTCGGTCTGGGTGATAGGGCCGAGCGCATGCCGGCCCAGCTTTCGATGGGAGAGCGTCAACGTGTCGCGATCGCTCGTGCCCTGGTCAACGTCCCCGGGCTGCTGCTGGCCGACGAGCCGACCGGCAATCTCGACTCCAAGCGCACACGCGAGACGCTTGCCTTGCTTCGCGATGTCTGCCATGGGCAGGGCATCCCGGGATTGCTCGTGACCCACGACGCCGAGGCGGTCGCGTTCGTCGACCGTGTCTACACGCTGCGCGACGGGCGTCTGAGCGACGGTCTGGACAGCGAGCTGGCCGCGACTCCGTTGTGAGCAAGACGATGCGTCCGGCGATCTTGGGCATTCGCATCAGCGTTCTCTTCCACCTGTACCTGCGCCGCTTGCGCTCGCATACCGTGCAAGAGCTCTTGGCCGGCAGCGGGATCGCGGTAGGGGTGGCCCTTGTCTTGGGTGTGCTGCTGGCGAACGCGAGCCTGCTTGGCTCCACCGAACAGACGGTGCACGGAGTCATCGGCGCGGCACGACTCGAGCTGGCTGCACGCTCGAACAATGGCTTTGACGAACAGCTGGCCAACCGCGTACGTCTGCTGCCGGGAGTTCAGGCAGCGGCTTCGGTGCTGCAAGAGAGCGCTACGGTCATCGGCCCCAAGGGACGCGTGTCGGTCCGTCTGGTCGGCGTGACTCCGGCGCTTGTGACGCTCGGCGGCGCGATCACCCGGGACGTCGGTGCGGGACCCGCTTTGATCGGAGGAGGGGTGGGGTTGCCCTTGGGTGTAGCACGCACGATCGGGGTTCGGCCCGAACATGTGGCGAGGTTGCTGGACGGCGGTCAGGCTCACCTCGTGAGGGTTCGCGCGGTGCTCGGCGCGGAAACCATCGGTCCGGTCGCGGAAAGTCCACTCACTTTGGCCTTGCTTGGCTACGCGCAACGCCTGGCCGGTCGCCCCGGACGGGTGACACAGGTCTATGTGCAGCCGCGAGCCGGGGCTGACCGAGAGGTGGCGCGTGAGCTGCGGGGGCTGGCTGCGGGACGCTTGGACGTTGTTCCCGCCGATAACGAACTGCGCTTGCTGCGGGCGATCGCACAACCCAACAATCAGGCTACGACGATGTTCGCGCTGATCGGCGCGATGGTCGGCTTCCTTCTGACGTTCAACGCGATGCTGCTGACCGTACCCGAGCGTCGCCGTTACATCGCCGACTTGCGCATGCAGGGCTATGACTGGCGCCAAGCTCTCCTGATCATAGGATTCGAAGCGCTTGCACTGGGTCTTGTCGCATCGGTGGCAGGCATTGCTCTCGGCTATGTCCTGTCACACACTTTGTTTCATCGGGTTCCTGTCTACCTGGCGTTTGCTTTTCCAGTCGGCAGTCAACAGGTCATTCAAGTGTCGCTGGTTCTGTTTGCGTTCGGCTGTGGCGTGCTCGCCACGCTGCTCGCTTCACTGGTTCCCGTATTCGACCTGCGCCCCGGGCGCACGCGCGATGCCGTCCTCAGACAGGCTGGAGGCGCCGGTGAGGGCATCGGCAAGCGAACCGCCAAGGGATTCGGGATGGTTGGACTATTGATGGTCGTGATCGCGACCGCGCTCGTCCTCATCGCGCCGAATCTCACGCTGGCAGGTGGGGCTACGCTGGCGCTGGCAACGCTCTGCCTGATCCCTGTCGCGTTTACAGGTGCCGCGCAAGTCCTTCGCCGCGCGAGCGAGCACATACCCAGCAGCGCTCTGGTCCTCGCCGTCAGAGAACTGCGCACGACAAGTATGCCGCTGGTCGCCCTGGCCGGTGTAGGCGCGCTCGCGATCTACGGCAGTGTGGCCATCGGCGGCGCAAGGCACGATCTGTTGAGCGGCCTCGACGCGAATTTCCGCGAATATCTCGGTACGGCAGACGTCTGGGTCACAACTGGTGGCAACGATCTGACTACCAACAGCTTCCAAGCTCCCGGTCTGCAGGCCAAGCTCGCAAAAGCAGCGGGAGTCAGCTCGGCGCGCGTCTACCAGGGAGAGCTGATGGACGTCGGGACGCGCCGCGTCTGGGTGATAGCACGCCCGCCGGGCGACGGCACGATGATTCCCGCGAGTCAGCTGCTCGAGGGCGAACTTGCGCACGGGAACGAACTACTACGTGGTAGCGGCTGGGCGGCGGTTTCCACGAGCTTTGCGGTCGAACATCACTTGCGGGTCGGCAACACTTTTACGTTGCCGACACCATCGGGGACGCGATCGTTTGGAGTCGCGGCGATCACCACAAACGTCGGTTGGCCGCCGGGCGCGCTCATAGTCAACACGAACGACTACCGTCGTTACTGGCTGACGTCCGAACCCTCGGCGCTGGAGGTAAATTTCCAGCCGGATGTCAGTCCATCGGTGGGCTTGCGCTCGATCGATCGAGTCCTTGCCGGCTATCCGGGCCTTTCGGCGCAGACTCGCCAAGCACGGGAAGTGCAATATGCCGCCAACTCGCGCGAAGCTCTGCAGTCGCTCGGCGAGATATCGACGCTGCTCCTGATCGCCGCCGCACTCGCGGTCGCGTCGGCTCTCAGCGCCACGATCTGGCAGCGCAGAGCACTGTTGGCGTCGCTGAAGATTCAGGGCTATGACCGCCATCAGCTTTGGCGCGGACTGCTCCTGGAGAGCATGATCGTGTTGGGCTTCGGCTGCCTGATCGGTGCGGTCCTTGGCATATACGGACACGTGCTGGCAAGTCGATGGCTGAAGCTCACGACCGGCTTCTCTGCTCCCTTCTCGCTGAGAGTGCCGAGTGTGTTGCTCGACATCGGACTCGTGGCTGGAATCGGGCTGATCGTGATCGCGCTTCCCGGGTTTCTCGCCGCACGCGTCTCCTCGCGCGCGGCCCTGCAGGAATGACGCGTCAGAAGGGGCTGCTCCCGGCGATGTTCTTCAGGTGCGTATCTTCGCTTCAAATCGAGCCGCGACGAACAGGATGTTCGTGTCCACGGCGGCTCGCTATTGGATCGACGTCTTTCCGTCCGTTTGTCGTGAAATTCGTGGCTGGGAGCGTGCGGCTCGCAAGATACCGGACCCGCTTCTACGGGCGGTCGCGCTAAAAGCCCTCCGCGACGAGCGCGGCAACCTCGAGGGCGCCGCTGCCTACGCGGCGTTCACGCCACGTCGATACCGCGTCGATGTGGCGCGTGCGGTGATTGCCTTTCAAGCTGTCTATGACTATGCCGACGCGCTCTCGGAGCAGCCAGGTAGTGGCGAGGCAGGGATACGTCGACTTCACCAGGCGCTGCTCGTGGCGCTCAAGCCCGGCGTCTCGCACCTCGACTACTACGCTTACCAGAGTCAATACAACGATGGTGGCTATCTGACTTGTCTCATCGACAAATGTCGTGCCGCCCTTGGCTCACTGCCTTCCTTCCCGATCATGGAGCTCCAAATACAGCGAGCTGCCAGTCGCATCGTCACCTATCAGTGCCTCAATCACCAGGGTCCAGGGATGGCCCACGACGCATTTGCCTGCTGGGCACGCAGAGAAACGAGTCCAGGAGCCGACTTGAGGTGGTGGGAGACGGGTGCCGCGGCGGGCTCGTCGCTTGCTGTGTTCGCATTGATGTCAGCCGCAGGTCAAGCAAAACTGGAGACCGCGCATGTAGCTGCATTGGACTGTGCTTATTTTCCTTGGATTGGATCTCTCCATACTCTTCTCGACAGCCTCATCGACGAGCGCGAGGACACGATTACCGGTCAGCACTGTCTCACCGCTCACTATGCGTCGCGGGAGGAGGCCGCCAGTCGACTACAGGCGCTTGCCGCGCGAGCAGCCGGGTATGCCGAGTCTCTACCAGACGGTGGGCAGCACGTGATGATCCTCGCGGCGATGGCGAGCTTCTATCTCGCGAGCCCTCAGGCGAGGGACCCTCGTGTGCGGCTGGTGGCTGAGCGAGTATTGACGGCATTGGGAGTCCACGCATTACCCGCCATGCACGTGCTGCGCGCGAGGCACGCGGTGAGACGTCTCCTCCAAAAACGAGACTGACGCAAACTGCATTGAATAGTCAAATTGCGAATATTCGACTATGCTCTTGTCCTACTTCGTGGGGGCGGGCATAGTGGCCGTTCGATGATCTCCGCGCATTTGTTGCACGAATTTGCCTGCTCGCCGTTCGTCGGCGGAGGCGCGTCGGCATCGGAGGAGGAGGCGTGAGTGTGAGTGGGAGCGATCACACGCTCCGCATCAGACCTGCGCCCGATTCTCAGTATTCTCGCTCACTGGAATACGGGGTCGCGATCTTGGAGTGCTTTGCCGCCGAGGAACCTGTATTTCGCGTCAGTGAGCTTGCCGACATCATCAAGGTGAGCCGCTCCACGACCCATCGTTATGCGATGACGCTCGTCGAGTTGGGGTATCTCGAGCAGGACAAGAGCCGTCGCTACAGGCTTGCCCGGAGCGCCGGCGGACCGGGGATGGGGTTTATCGATACGCTCCGCTCGGAGACTCCCGCGGCGAGACCGATCCTCGAAGATCTACGCGACTTGACAGGTCACACGGTCAGTATGGGTGTGTTCGAGGGGAATCGCGTGCTCTACACACACCGTCTGTTCGCACACGGGACAGGCCAGTACGAGGCCGACCTCGGACTTGGCGTAGGTGCCTACGTGCCCGCCTATTGCACCGCGATCGGCAAGGCCCTGTTGACGAGTCTGAGCGCACCGGGCCAGCGCGAAGCGATCGCCGAGTTCGAGCTCGAGCGCCATGGGCCGAACACGATCACGAACAGGCAGATATTGGCCGACGCGCTACTGGATATCAACGCCCTCGGTCTCGCTACCTGTGACGAAGAGCAAGCTCGAGGTGTGCGCTCGATCGCGGCAGTGGTCGATCATCCAGGCCGCTCCCGGTCGATGGCGGTGAGTGTCACCGTTCCCGCGATGCGTTTGTCGCTCGTGGCGATGAGCGCGAAGTTCGGAGCGAGCGTAAGGGCGGCAGCCGAGCGCATCTAGCAGCTGGGATACTGGGGGTGTGGATTCTTCTCATCCGCCGGCGGTCGAATCGCTCCTGCTGCGGCCGTTGGACCGGCCGCCAGATGTTCGTGTGCGCGTCCCCGGTTCCAAGAGCGTCACTAACCGCGCTTTGCTCTGTGCGGCGCTCTCTCCGGGGCACAGCAGGCTGACGGGAGCACTTTTCGCTGAAGACACTCGCGCGATGCTCGCGGCCGTGTCGGCTCTCGGGGCCGACGTGACAGCTGACGAAGCAGGCGGAACGGTCAATGTGGTCGGTGCAGATATTGGACGCCCATCCACGACGCGCCGGGTTGATGCGCGACAGTCGGGCACGACATCTCGGTTTCTTCTGCCGGTGCTGGCGCTCGGCAGTGGGTGTTCCGTGGTCGACGGAGACGCCCAGCTTCGGTCCCGGCCGTTCGGGCCGTTGATCTCGGCTCTTCGCGATCTCGGCGCCGACGTTCGCGAGCTCGGCGAGCCGGATCATCTGCCGGTCGCGGTCACCGGGCCGCTGCTCGGGGGCGAGGTCCTCTTGCCGGGCGATGTGACGAGCCAGTTCCTATCCGGGCTTCTCATGGCAGCGCCGCTGATGCGTAACGGGCTTCGGGTGCGGCTGAGCTCACCGGCCGTGTCGGTGCCCTACCTTCGGCTAACCGCCGCGGTCATGGCGCACTTCGGCGTCCGCGCGCACCTTGACGACTCAGGAGCTCTCGTGCATGCAGGCTCGTACCGGGCGTGCGAGTTCGCGGTCGAGCCGGATGCGAGCGCAGCGTCCTATTTCCTTGGTGCCGCGGCGATCACCGGTGGGCGGGTCACCATCGAAGGTCTCGGCTCGGCGAGCCCGCAGGGTGACGTTGCGTTCGTAGATGTCCTCGAGCGCATGGGGGCCCGCGTCGATCGGGCTGCTGACGCGATCACCGTAACGGGCCCCTCGACGTCGGCAGGTCTACACGGCGTCGATGTCGACATGGCCGACATCTCAGACACCGCCCAAACAGTCGCGGCGGTCGCCGTGTTCGCAAGCACGCCCACAAGGGTTCGAGGCATCGGCTTCATCCGGGCGAAGGAGACCGACCGCATCGGTGCGATAGTCACCGAGCTTCGCTGCGCCGGCATCACCGCAGATGAGCACGAGGACGGCTTCACGATCCATCCCGGCGCGCCGAACCCGACTCGCGTGCAGACATATGACGACCACCGGATGGCAATGAGCATGGCCCTTCTAGGGCTCCGAGCACCGGGCATTCAGATCGAGAACCCTGGGTGCGTCGCGAAGACCTACCCGGGGTATTTCGCCGACCTCGCTCGACTCGGCTGACCTGCGCCTCGGCCGGCACGCCTCGGCGTTCGCTGCCGCCGGTGGAGGTGCGACGAGGCGCCCATCGCGGACCCAATCGCACACCCACGGTGAGCCGTGTATCAACAGCCTCTCTTGGCGCTCTCCAGTCTCCGGAGCCTCCCCATCGAATGGCCCAATTTTCTGTCCTTTTCCAGGACCTTTCGTGATGGGCGCGGCGGGTTTCGAACTGCGACCTCTCGCGTGTGAAACGGCCTGGGCAAGGCTTGAGGAAGCGCAAGAAACGGCTCTAACAAGCTAGTTGCAGAACGCGCTCCGATTCGCTGATCCCCGTAGATACTCTGGAGTTCCCCGTGGATTTAGCCCACCAACAGCTCCGGTGGGCTAAAGTCGGGCGGGGCTCCAGCGTCCTATTGGCCACGGCTTTTGCTTGGAAAGTAAGCCTTGCCTCGGACTTGGCGTCGTCCGTTGCAGCAGCGCGAGCGGCATCCGCCGGAGCACTCGCATTCTTCGGACGCAGAAGCCTCGTGTATTCGGCAGGCACGTTGCTGCTTTGCCGTGCGGAAGCAGGCGGCCTGCGAGTGCCGGACGATACGTTCGGAGTTCGTCCATTGCGCAAGCGTGGTGTCGGGGTGTCTTGCTCTCGTTCTTGTCCAGAAGGAGGAGTCTGCCGAGCAATGCTGCAGGTGGTTCCTCGTAGTCAAAGCGGAAGCGTAGGCGGGATCAGGCCGTGCCGCTCACGGCTCGCGAGGCACAGAGAGCGGAGTGGTAAAGCCTCGGTTGTCCCGTGAAGCGAGTCAATATGTCTCTCGTGGCGTTGCGGGCCCACCGTAGACGTCTGGCTCTCGTCGCAAGCGCCTTTTCGCCGTGGGGGGTGAGGCAGGCGCGGCTTCGTCCTCTGGCAGCTCGCCGAGGACGTAGGTGAAATGTGGCATCCCGCCGGTCGTGAAGCGGCGCAGTATCTCGTAGCGCATCTCCGCCTGTGTGCCTACCGCCTGATCGAGGAGGTGGCGCATGTGACGCTCCTCGATCGCGAGCCCCCGGTCTCGGAGGCGCATCTCCTCGGCGGCTGCCGGGGCGGCGTTGACCAGCTCGGTAAGACGTTGGCTCAGGTGGGACTGCTCCGCCTTGAACCGCTGGTACTCCTCGGGCCCCATGTGGTCGACCATCAAACGCTGCCCTTCCTCCGAGCGCAGCTGGTCTGGCCCGGTTACCTCGCCGCTTGCAAGGCGCGCCTGACTCGCAGCCTCCTCCTGCTGGCAGGAGGCGAACGGCTCCACCCGATATGCGGGTGGAGCCGACACCAGAGTGACGGCCGGCCCGGCGGGAGTCATCGCCACCAGGTTGGCCATGCCGGGAGCTTGTCCGTGCAGCTGTGAGATCTCCACGTTGCGCGAGCGCATCAGATGGGGCGGCGTGTTCTGGTTGGCCAGGGCAGCGAGCATCGCGCTCGTGCGATCGCCGTGCGCAGCGACGCGTCGGTCGTACTCGCCAAACAGCTGTGAGATCTGCTCGAGCAGGTCGTGATCGGAGAGGCTCCCGAAGATGATCTTCTGGCTGCTTGCGCCCCAGATCGAGCGGGCCCACTCCTCGCCCCAACGCGCGCGAAGCTGGTTGAACGATTGGGCGGCCCAGACGCACAACACACCCTGGGAAGCGCCCTGGCTCATGATCTGCGGCAGGCTCGGAAGCGGGGCGATCGCGCCGACCTCGTCCAGCAGCAACAGCAGGGGCGGGTCCAGGCGGCCATCCGGACGCTCGGCGGCCAGCCGGTAGGCGACGCTTACGATCGACTCGACCAGCAACGCGACGAGCGGCGCAATCACCGTCATCGTGTCCTCCGGGCTGACGATGTAAAGCGTGGAGGCAGAGCGCAGGAACGCCTCGATGTCGAAGTCCCCGGCATCCGCGTTGTCTAGGACGGCAGCGTTGCCGACGATCCCCGCGAGACGCTCGCTGACCGTGCCGAACGTTCCCGCCTTCGTTTCCGGTGGCTGTTTGGCGATGCCTTTGAGGCCCGACGCATAGTCGCGTGCGGACGGGGCGCTGTCGGCGTAGTCGTCGAGGATGTCGATCGCCTCATCGACGTTCAGGGCGTCGATCCACCCCTTCATCCGGCGCACACCGCAATGCGACAGGGCCGCGGCATGGAAGAAGCCCCGCATGACGGTTGCGCCGGCATTGCGGAAGAACTTGTCCTCTTCGGGCTTCTCGGGGCCGAGGAGCTTCAGAACGCGCAGCTCACACGTGGCGGGATCCTCACAGCCCGAGGTGGGAGACCAGCGGATGCAGCGCGCGCCGCCGATGTGGTCGCGCCGCTCGGTCGGCGCGTACGCATAGACATCGCCGCCGCCATGCAACGCAAGACTCAGCCGTCGGCCGCGTGTTGCCCGCAGCACATCCGGCTTCGTCGATGCGGAGATGAGCGCACCGGGCCAAGTCATCGCCGAGGGGACGAGCACTCCGGAGGTCTTGCCCACCCGCGGCGGCCCGAGAACCGCGACAGAGTCCTCCTTCGAGGCGAGCAGCATGGTGCGGAGACGTCCATCGGTCTCCTGCCAGCCGACGAAGGTTCCCTCCAGCCACGGCACGCCATCCTTGGGCTTCACTGGCCATCGCAGGATTTCTGGCATCTACCCTCCTAGCTGGGCGCCGAGGCGGGAGGCTCCCGCTTCGCGATCTCGAGGTTTCGCCGCGCATCCTCGCTGTCGCCGCGGCCCGTGCGACGGCTGAACCGGTTTTCGTGGTCACAATCTGCGAGCTCCATCCACGCGCCGGCCGCCGAGCGGAGTGCGCTGTGCCAGTTCGTCCCCTCGATGGCATCGCCGTCCTTGAGCAGCTGCACGTGCCAAGCACGGAAGAACTCGAGCTCAGAGCGCAGAGCCTCGTGGCGAGGCCAACAGGGTGGCAGCTTCACCCAGATCGAGTAATGCTCGAGCAGCCACCCTACCCAGGCAGCCAATGATTGCCATCGCTGATCTAGCTCAGCCGGACCGAGGCCAGCCCAGTTCCACTCATCTGTCGTCATGGTATCTATCTGAACCCTACTTCTGCCGCCCGGCCTGCGGGCCCGATGGCCGCTTCTCCGGCGGCTTGGCCGCCGGCTGGGTCTGGCGACGTTGTTGTGCGCCCCGCCGAGCCGAATCTCGTTGTTGGCCCGCACGGTGCCCTTTCTGTGCCTGCTGCTTCTGCTCTGCGGCTTGCTCCTGTTGGTCCTTCGCCTTGGTAGCGGCTTGCTTTTGCTGGGCTTGCGCTTTGGCCGCTTGCTCCTGTTGGGTCTTTGCCTTTGCGACTTGCTCTTGCTGGGCCTTCGCCTGTGCCTGCGCTTTGGCGGCTTGCTGTTGCTGAGCTCTTGCCCGTGCGGCTTGCTCTTGTTGGGCCTTCGCGGCTTGCTGTTGCTGAGTTCTTGCCTTCGCGGCTTGCTCTTGTTGGGCCTTCGCTTGTGCCTGCTGCGTCTTTGCGGCTTGCTCCTGCTGCGCTTTCGCTTGTTCCTGCTGCGCTTTGGCGGCTTGCTCTTGTTGAGCTCTTGCCTTCGCGGCTTGTTCCTGCTGTGCCTTCGCCTGTGTCTGCTGCTCCTTTGCAGATTGTTCATGCTGTGCTTTGGCGGCTTGCTCCTGCTGTGCCCTGGCCTGCTGGACCTTGGTCTCTTCCTGCTGCGTCTTAGCGGCCTGCTCGTGCTGGGTCTCCGCGCGTGTTGCCTGCTCTTGTTGGGCCTTGGCCCCTTCCTGCCGTGCCTTCGCGGCTTGTTCCTGCTTCGCTTCCGTGGCTTGCTCTTGTTGGGTCTTTGCCTGCTCCTGCTGCGCCTTCGCCTGGGCCTGCTGCGCCTCTGCAGCCTGCTCCTGCTGCGTCTTAGCGGCCTGCTCGTGCTGCGTCTTAGCGGCCTGCTCGTGCTGCGCCGTTGCCCGCGCGGCCTCTTCCTGTTGTGTCTTGGCTGCCTGCTCGTGCTGGGTCTCCGCGCGTGCCGACTGCTCCTGCTGGGTCTTGGTCTCTTCCTGTTTGGCCTCAGCCTCCTCCTGCTGCCCCTGTGTTCCCCTAGCCGTCGCCGTGGGCTGCTCGGAACGATCCGTCTCGGTGTGCGTTGCCGGGGACGGCGTCTCGAGTTCGCGGTCCAGGGCTGACCCTTCTGGAGGAGGCGGCCCTGGAGGCGGCGGCGGGCTGGGAGAAGGAGCATCTGGCGGCGCGGGATCACGGGCAGGGACCGGCCCGTCATCGCCCGTGAAGCTCCACGGGCGCTCGCGCACGGCGTTGGGATCGATCCCCAGGGCGCTCAGCTGCTCCCGGGTGGTGTCGTCTAGCGTGCGCACGTTCAACTGCCCTTGCCGGTCGCGCCAAGGCACACGGCTCATGTCCTCCCAGGGGTGAATCGTGTGCTCGTAGCCTGCTGTGATTCGGCGCTCCATCTCGTACGCCGACGACTCTCGGTATGTGCGCTCGGGGGTGAGAGGTCTCCCGTGTGCGCCCTGGGTGGGCTGGGGGTAGTCGACCTTTGGCTCGGCTGGACCGGTGTCGATCACCAATCGGCCTTCACTCATCGTCTTGCGGAGCCACGTCTCGTTGTGGGCCAGCCGTGCGCGCTCGAGCTCGACGCTGCCCTTCCGCTCGCCGGCCTGCTCGGCCGAAAGACCGTCATACGGCTCGGCGTCGAACATCGTAGCGGCGTAGTCGACGCGCCGCTGATCTTCACCGATGACGATCGGCCTCAAGGTCTCGTCGATCGCCGCCGGCCTCGAGGTCTCGCCGCCGAACGGGCCACGCTCGCGGCTCATCTCGCTGCCGGGGGGATCGGTCAGGCTTGCGGGCTCGGTCTGCACGAGATCGAACACCGCCTGGTCGCGGAAGATGTCGGGCGCTGTGGCCAGTCCGTGACTCCTTGCCCAATCTACCGCCAGCTCACTCTCGTGGAGGATCGCCCGTTGGTTGAAATCCGCCGACTCCCAGCCGGCTCTCGCGTTCACCAGATCGTGGTTCGCATCGACCCTTCGCATCCGCGCCTCAGCGCACTCGGACTCGGTCGAATGCGGGTCGAGCGCAGTGGTGTGCTCGGCCGCGACGGCGGCGGCGTACGCGGCGGTCGCCCGCTCGAGGCGCCGCGCGGGCGCCATCTCGACAGCGTTGCGGAGCGAGACGAGGTCCTTCTGCGCGGCCATCGTGTCTCTATGCGCGTCACGCCGCTCGTCCTCCGTGGCGGCCGGATCGCCGGCGAGGCGCTCCTCGAGCGCTTGTGAAGCGACGAGCCGCCGCTCGGCATCGTGCAGCTTGCCCTCGGGCCCCTCCTTCGCGTCGATTGCCTGCACCAGCCGACCCGCGCGCCCGGCGCTCACGTCGCTGTACGGATCCTCTCCCGGGCTGGGTCCGCTGATCTCGGCGCCGTGGCGCGCCTCGGCCGTCAACGCGTCGGCCGAGGGCTCAGCGTCTTGGTGCTCTCGCTCCCAGTCATCGACGCCGGCAGCGGTCTCCGCGAGCATGGGATTGCCTGATTCAGCGTGCTGCGACGCAGTGGCCGGCCCTCCTGCCAGCGCCAGGAGTCTCACGAGCTGCACTGCGAAGAACGCCTTCGCCAAGCGATGGCGGAATGGCCTCACCATCGGTCCGGGCTCATCCCCTCGACCCGTCCCGGACGACATCGACCCGGATCAGACCGGCTCGCATCAGCTCCGGGAGAGTGGCCACTACCCGCGCCTCGATACCGGCCGCCGCCGTGGACCCGTCGAACTCGAGCCGCCGGCACTCCTCGGCGATCGAGTCGTGACCACTCCCGGTGAGCAGGAACTCGTAAACGACGACGTCGACGCGGGTCCGCGGCTGGCCGAGAAGATCGCCGATTAGGAATGTCTGCCCCCGCCCCTCCCCGTTACCGAGGCACGTGCCCACGAGCCGCACGCTGTGCCGTTCGGTCAGCTCAGTGCAACCGCCGGGGTCCCGGCTCCAAGTCGCCGCAAGCCCGCTGCTGCGCAGCGACGCCAACGGATCTGTCTCTGGCTCCTGCTCAGCCCGTGCGGTCAAAGCCTTTGCCGCCGTCTCGGTGGGGACGACGTGGAGCGTGTGCCACAGCCTATAGCTCACCGGGTCCAGCGAGAGGAGCTCATCGCCGAGCCTGACAAGGCCCATACCATCATCGAGGCCTTCGAAGCCGGACAGGATCCCGCCTGATGTTCCGACAGGCAGCACCCGCGGCTCGGCACCTGCCCCGTCGCCGGGAATCGGTTGACCGGACGCGCTCAAGCGGGCGCCGGGAGGTGAGCTCGCTTCGTCGACCACCGCCATGCCTAACCCGGCGGCAACGGCAGTGGCTCTGCCTCTGACCGCCACAAGTCATTCAGCGATACCTGGAGGTACGCGTGGAAGGCCGGCGAGAGGAGCAAGTAGAGGACCAGCGCGGTCCAGCCGCTCACGGGCTCTCTGCCGCTTATGTGGGCAGCTGCTTGGATGCGCTTCGTCCCGCGCCAGTAGGTGATGAGCGTGGGTACGACGACAGCCACACCGGGATATATAGCGAGCAGCGAACGCGTCGGACTCTGTCCAAAGTCATGGCCCCTGGCACGGCCAAAATCGCGCAGCTCTCGGTTGACGCGATACCACCACACGAGGTGGTAGATCCCGAGAGTGACGAACGGCAGGAGCGCTACCGCCCATGGATTGCGGAGCTTTACCAGCGCCTCGCTGCCACAGATCCTCAGCATCCCCGAAGACGGCAAGGCGACTTGCCGTAGCTCGATCTCTTCCGCCTCGACTCGTTTGTCCGGCGGATCTTCCGGCCAACCCGGGTCCACCGGCGGCTTCGGTTTGGGTTCTTCGGGAGGTTGTCCGATCGACCTGTCGTATTCCGCGCGGCGGGCGGGGTTGGTCAGGTTCGCCTTCACGCTCGTCAGTTCCTCGAGTCGCTGGGCGGCCTCGAGGCGGTCGGCCGCCCTGGGCGCGATGTTCAGCCGGTCAGACCACTTCTTGTGCTCTTGGCGCCACGCGTCTTCGATCTCCGCGACTGTTGCGTCCCGAGAGACTTTGATGAGGGAATAATGATCCTCGGCCACCGCTACCCCAGGGTCAATCTCTTCGTTTCCAGATCCCCGACACGCGCGCGGCCCCTGCGAGGCACGCCACGCCGCCAATCAACGAGGCCGTCGTTGAATTACCCGCGCTGCCAATCGAGCCGAAGAAGGCCAACGCGAAAATGACGAGCAGAAAGGTCCATACCGGCCGCCTGATCCGACCGCGCGGCGCCGATTTCCCGGGCCACGTAAACCCGATCAGACCTTGCAGCAGACCCGCGAGCCCACCTCCGCTCGACGGACCGCCTGGC
This sequence comes from Solirubrobacteraceae bacterium, assembly GCA_035486255.1. Taxonomy (GTDB): domain Bacteria; phylum Actinomycetota; class Thermoleophilia; order Solirubrobacterales; family Solirubrobacteraceae; genus Palsa-744. The sequence goes on from DATHNH010000043.1 coordinate 25,470, forward strand.
GGGGAGCTCGAACGGCCGCTCGGGGGATCCGGCCATCTTGGATCGGCCGGGGCCTGCTCGTCCGGCCAACCCGGGTCCACCGGCGGCTTCGGTTTGGGTTCTTCGGGAGGGTGTCCGATCGACCTGTCGTATTCCGCGCGGCGGGCGGGGTTGGTCAGGTTCGCCTTCACGCTCGTCAGTTCCTCGAGTCGCTGGGCGGCCTCGAGGCGGTCGGCCGCCCGGGGCGCGTTGTTCGAACGGTTGGACCACTTCTTGTGCTCTTCGCGCCACGCGTCTTCGATGTCCGCGACTGTTGCGTCCTGAGAGACTTTGATGAGGGAATAGTGATTCGCGGCCACCGCTACCCCAGGGTCAATCCACTGACGTTGCGCTTCATCTGATCGAGCTCGTCCTGTGAGAGGTTGCTGTCGCGCGTGATGTGCAACTCGCCGAACGGTGCCCGCGTGTTGCCGTCGAACACGTGCGCATGGATCAACCCGTCGTGGTCATAGGAGACCCGCAGGAGGATTGGATATCCGCGAGGCTTGGGAGTGTCGTATTGAATTTCGCCTTCCCCGATCACCTTCACGAAGCGGATCTCGCGGTCCTCGCCCTGCGTGAGCTTCATTGCCCAATACGTCTGGTTTTCGCTGTACGCGTAGGTCGTGACCTCGTTGCGTGTGGGCAGCTGGGTACCACGGTCGATCACGATCTGGTTGTACGGCTGGCCCTGCTTGTCGAGCACCACGACGCCGAGGCTGTGGGCTGTGACGTCGGTGATGTTCACCTCTTTGATGCCGGTCTCCTCCGGAACGCCCGTTGCACTGGAGCCCTTTCCGCTGGTCTTGCTTGGCGGCATCGTCTTTGCCACGAGTGCCGCCTGGACGGCGGCGCCGAGGGCGACCGCCTCGTCTGGATGCACCTCCCGGGATGGCGTGAGCCCCGTCACTCGCGAGAGCATCTCGGTCACTGCGGGCATCTTCGTCGAGCCGCCGACGAGCAATACCTTCGTGATGTCCGGCCAGCGCAGGCCGGCCTCCTCAAGGACGATCTCCATGCGGGTCTCTGTACGCCCGAGTAGCTCGGATGTGATCTCCTCGAACGTGTCACGCGTCAGGGTGATCGTCTGATGACTCGGCCCCATGGAGAGAACGATCTTGGTCTGACGCATCTGCGAGAGCGTGTGCTTGGCGGTCTCCGCCTTGTCACGCAGATCTGCCAGCAGGCTTGGATCGCTGTCCTCGTCGAGCATCGTCTGCCCACCACCCGCGACGTACTGCTCGTCGATCCATTCGATGATCGCGTTGTCCCAGTCCACCCCGCCGAGCCCGCGGTCGCCGCCCGTTCCAAGCACTTCCACATCGCCGGGCGTGATCTTGAGGATGCTGACGTCGAAGGTCCCACCGCCGAGGTCGTAGACGGCGATCCGGTCTTCAGTCGAGGAGGACTCGAGGCCAAAGGCAAGCGCTGCCGCGGTCGGCTCGTTGATGATCCGAACCGGCGTGAGGCCGGCCAGCTCGGCGGCATCCTGCGTCGCCTGTCGCTCCGGATCGGCGAAGTATGCGGGCACGCTGATCACGGCGTGTGTGAACTCTTCGCCGCGAATCGTTTCCGCATCCTCCCTGAGGCGCCTGAGGATCAGCGCCGAGATCGCCTCTGCGCTGTACTCCCCGCCGGCGCTCGGATAGAAGCGCCAGGACTTGCTGCCCATCTCGCGCTTGACGTTCTGCACCGTGTTCTGCGGGTCGAGCCCCGCGGAGTGCTTGGCCACCCGACCGACGACGGCCTCGCCCCCGTCGAAGAAGATGACCGAGGGCGTGATGTACTCGCCCTCGCGGTTAGCGATGATCTCGGGGACGCCGTGCTGGTTGACCAGCGCGACGGCCGAGTTGGTGGTGCCGAGGTCGATGCCCAGGATCTTCATGTCTGCGGTGCCTCCGACGGCCCCTCGCCCTGGGAAGTCCCGTCGCCAATCCCCAGATCACGGTCGAGCCGGCTCCGCGCGGCAGGGTCGAGCAGCGTCGCGCGCGCGTCGCTGATCGTCGCCAATCCCGCCTCTGCGACGCTCTCCTCCTCGGTACCCGATGCCTGATCCCGTCGTTCGCTCCAGTAGTGCTCGTATCCTTCGAGCGCCGCCTCGAGCTCCTGTTCGGTGGCCGAGGGTTCCACGCCGAGGAGCTCGTAGTAGTTGGGGGTGGTCAGGGCCCCGTCCTCGTCCAGCCGCTCCGACAGCTCGCCGGCCGAGGGCTCCTGTTCATGCGGCTCCTCGTGTTCGTCGGCTACCTCGCTCGAGCCCGTCTCCTGCTCGGGGTCATCTTCGCCCGGCGCATCGGCCGGCCGCTCATCGTCGTCTTCGCCCGCCCCCTCGCCGCCGCCGTCCTGGTCGCGCTCTTCGCTCGCGGACTCGTCTGACTGCTCGAGCTCGTCCAGGTCGCGACGCAGGCCCTCGACGACCTCGGGGTCGAGCTCGCCCGACTTGCGCATCAGCTGCTGGCGCAAACGCCGCCCCCCCTCCAGCTCCTCGGCTTCCACCTCGACCACGCCGTCCACGTCGTATCGGAGGGTGAGCGCCAGCAGCACCCCGCCCGCGGGCCGCGGCAGGAGGTCGTCCATCGTGAGACGGCCGATCGATTCGACCTCCGGCGAGAACGGGTCGGGATTGTCGCCCTGGAGGATCTCCACCTCGATTTGGCTCTGGTTGTCGGCCCTCGTCGCGTACGTGCGCTGGCGCTCACACGGAAGCTCGGTGAAGCGCGGCAGGATGATACTGTTGATCGGCTTGCCGTCCTCGCTGAATGCCCGGACGCCGAGGCTGTGCGTCGCCACGTCGCGAACGACGATGCCGATCTCCGGTGGGCGCGGGGTTCCGGGGTCCGCCGGGGTGGCCGGCGGTCCTTCGGAGCAGACCTCTCGCACGTCGGAGAGTGTCGCGCGGACCGCCGCGCCGCATGCGACGGCCTCATCGGGGTTCACGTCCAGCGTGACTGTCTTTCCACACACCTGCTGGATCATCTCTCGGACTGCTGTGATCCGGCTCGAGCCGCCCACCAGGAGCACGGAGTCGATCTGTGGCCAGGAGAGGCTCGCTGCATCGACGGCCCGCTCCATGCACACGCGCGTCCGCTCGATCAGATCACCGGTCAGCTCGGCGAGCCTGCTCCGGTCGAGGTCCACGCGCAGCGCTTCGCGGCCGCTGCCTAGCGTCACCATCACGCTCTGACGCCCGGAGAGATCCTTCTTGGCCTGCTCAGCTCGGGTCATCAGATCGAGCTTCGTGAAGGGATCGGCGCGCAGATCGCTCCCGCGCTGGGTCAAGAACTGCTCCGCGAGATAGTCCGCCACTCGTTGGTCGATATCGACCCCGCCCAACCCCGAGTCGCCGTCGGTTGACATCACTGTGAATTCGTTGTTCGCGATCTTCAGCACCGTGACGTCGAACGTGCCTCCGCCGAAGTCGTACACGAGTACTGTCTGATCGCTCTCGTCCTTGCCCAAGCCGTAGGCGATCGCTGCCGCCGTGGGCTCGTTGATCGTCGCTATGACCTCCAAGCCGGCGAGCTCGCCGGCAGTGATCG
>DATHNH010000044.1:0-6721 GCA_035486255.1 Solirubrobacteraceae bacterium
ATTCGGCCCGGGGTTGTAGGCCAGCTCGTTGAAGAATTCGTTGAACACCGAGAAGCTCTTTTCGAGACCAGGGAAGGCTTCTCCGAGTTCCTTCAGCGAGGGATTGAGCTGGTTGACGATCGGCAGGACCTTGCGCGCGAACGGGCGGATTTCGTTCTTGATGATCGGCGTGCTCTGCTTGAAGAGCGAGCGTGTCGCTTCCTGAGCGGGCGCAAGTGCCTTGGCAAACGGTTCGAGCTTTGTCAAGGTCGAGCCGACCACGCTCGTGGCCGTCGCGAACTTGCCCAGCCCGCTCTTGGTCTTGGCGAGCGTGGCCGGCAGCAAATGCAGCGTCCGCTGGAAGTTCTGGTTCTGTTCGGCAAAGACCTGGAAGACGGCGTTGGAGGCGTCTATCGCCTGTGAGATTTCGGTGTCCTTGTTTCCGAGAGCGCTCACGAACAGCTGGAAATTATGGATCGCGCGTTCGATGTTCTTGTTGCGAAGCTTGAGCTGGGCGGTGATCTTGGTTGCATAGCGCGAGATCGGGTCGAAGCGCTTGAAGGTGGCCGACAGGTTCGCGGAGTTGCCCTTCAGCCCTTCACCCGCACCGGCGATCAGCTCTTGCAGGTATTCGCGCGTTTCGCCGTCGAGAGCGGCAAGGAATTCCTCGAAGTTGACGTCCGGAGCAGTCTGGGATTGGGGAATCGTATAGCCGCTGGGCACACGCCCGGCGCTGGGCGTGCCCGGGTCCACCTCGACGGTCATGTCCTTCAACTGCGTCTTTGGACGCAGCAGCATCGTGGCGTTACGGTAGATGTAGCTTGCGTACTTGGGCGTGATGTTCATCGTCACGAGCGCGTCGCCTTCGTTGGCTTGGACGCTTGCGATTTCGCCGATCTTCGCGCCGGCGATCGTGACCGACTGACCCTGCCCCGGGGTGACCGCCTGAGCGGTGCGGAAATCGGCCTTGAGCGTGACGTATTCCTTGCCCAGCACCGGCACCCAACCAGGCAGCGAGAGACGCTCGTTGGAGAGGATGTAGCCGCCCACGAACAATGCGATGACGATCATCGCCACGATCGAGATGAAAGCGGTGCGGTAGCGCGCGATCTGATCGCCCAGCCCGCGCTCGCCATGATGCTCCTGCTCGGACATCATGGTTCGCTCCCGTCTGCCGGACCGTGAGCCAAAGCTCCGTTGAGGTTCTGCGGCGTCTGCGTGTAGCACGGCACGAGCGGCTTGTAGGGCGGCTCGGTGGCCGGGAACGCCGGGCTGGTTCCGAGTGGCGACTGCGAGGTGTGAGCCAACAGCCTCAAGCCTTTACCGCTCGAAGCCCCGACCACCGTCGCCGGCGCCGAGCGCAGCGTGTTACCGCCGGTCTCGATCATGAAGCGCCCCGTCTGCCCGTTGCCGTCAAAGCTCTGAGCAATGCCTGCGACGCCCGCCATCGCGTACCAGAATTCCTTGTAGATTTCGACGCCCGAGGTGCTCGAGCCATCCTGCAGCTTGGTGTTGCCGGCGGGATAGAAGATCGTGCTCAGGCACTTGGAGAAGAGGTCCGTCTGTTTGAAGAAAGCAGGCTGGGGCACGACCAGCCCGGCGATCGTGGGTGCCGCTTCGCGCACACCCTTGGCGACGCCGCCGAGCTCTGTAGGTGCAAGCGAAGCCTGTGTCTGTTCGATCCAGGGGAAGGCCGCCTCGATCGTCGACGGAGTCTGTTCGACGCCCGGGACCAGCTCGAGCGAGAACTTCCTGATCGTGGGGGTGGCGGCGTTCAAGTTGGCAAGCGCGCGGCCGGCGTTCTGAAAAGTCCCCGGCAACTCGGCGATCGCGCCGGAGAGGCTCGCCGATTGCGCCGCGAAAGCTCCAAGAAACGTGTTGAAGTTACCCACCCATTCGCCGAGTTGCTGCTCGTGAACGTTGAGTGCAGCCGTCAATTTCTCGATGCCGGCGATCATCTTGGAGAGGTCGTGCTGTTCGACGCCGCCGAGCGCCTGGTTGACGATCGCGCCGCCCTTCAGCGCTTCGGGACTGTCGACGTAGAGCTTTTTCAACGCCTGTGCGGCGGTCAGCCCACGTACCGCGGGGTTTTGTTCCGCGTCTTGCGCGGCGGTCGGCTTGCGCGTGAGCGCCGACCCAAATTCGGCAAGGAGCGTCTGCAGATTGGAGCGCGTATCGGTATTGAGCGCGTCGAGTACCTGGTCGAGCTGGACCGGGTCGGAGCTATGTGTAATCGGGATCGTGTACCCGGAGGAGACCGTCGGAGAGGATGGCGTACCCGGTTGCAGGTCGACGAACCAGTTGCCTTCGAGCAGGATCCGCGCACGAATCTTGACCGTCGCGTCGCGGTGGATCGGCAGACCCTCTTTTGAGATTTCCATCGTCACCACACCGGTGTTGCCCTCACGCTGGATCGAGCTGACGGTTCCGACGTTGACCCCGGCGATGCGTACCGGCGATTTGGGGCTGATATTGACCGCCGTCGCGAACACGGCCTTCAGACGAAAGCCGTGCTTGAACGGTATGTGCTTGGTGAAGCCGAAGTACACGACGATTGCCGTGATCACGATCACGACGAGTCCGAAACGAACGGGGTTTGACTTCTGCAGCTCGACGACCGGCATCTCGTCGTAGCGTTTCCACCAGCGCACGCGGCTCATTTCTTGGCCCCTCTCGAGCTCTTCAGGCCGAGAGCTTCGAGCGTGGAGGCCGGATATTCCACGCCGAAGACGTCGTTCTTGCGTTCTGTCGCTTCAGTTTTGGTCCCCGTGTTCCCGGGCACGTTGCCGATCACAGCCTGACCGATCTTGTAGGGCTCATTGCCGGCTTCGCACTCCACTGACTGGCCCGGACCAGCAACGTTGGGATACGGGTTGACATGCAGATGATTGTCGTCAATCGGAGTCGGCGCGATGCCACCCGCGGTCGGAGTGTGATCGACCGAGGGACCATTCGTCGGCACCGCCGAGGGAAAGCCCTCGTTGTTGGGACCATTCGGCGCCAACACGGGAGCAGCTCGCGCGAGCGTCCCCACGCCGATGCTCTCGGTCAACAGGCTCGCGAGGTTGCGGAACGTCAGCGTCACGTAGTTGCAGGTCGTCTGCGCCGGCGCGAGCCCGGCCACGAGCGGATTGGCAAGTCCAAGCGTATGGGTCAGGTCTTCGATGCCCGCGGTTACGATCGGGTTCTGGCCAAACTTGGCAAACGCCTGAGCGGCTTCGGCGAGCTCACCGTTGAGGGCGGTCGCGGCGCGCAGATTGACGGCGCCCACTTCGAAGGCGTGCCCGAGCGGCGCCGCCACGGTCGTGAGGATCTTCGCGCTCGGACGCAGCAAGCGCATGAAGTCTGCGCTCTTGTTGACGAATTCAGCCTCGAAGGGGAACGAGTGGGTAGCCTGACGCAGCGCGGGTGGGCCACCCACGATCGCCTCTTCCAGCGAAGGCGAGACGCTGGCGAACGCGGTGAAGAACGTGTCGAGGTTGCTGTAGAAAGCAGCCTGTTCGTTGGCCACGGGTGCAACTTCTTTGGCGGCGCGGTCGAGCGCCACGAACAGCTGTCCGAAGCCCGTCTGCGGAGAGGCGAGGTTGTGCAGCACAGGGATCGCGTTCGTGACGAGCGGTCGCAGCGTCGCAATCGTTTCGTTGAGACCGATCCCGCGCCCGGCGAACCCGTTGCCGAAGCTCGTCAGGTTCACCTCGTTGGCGTTGCGGGTCTTCTGGTCGAACATATCGAAGAACTGGTCGATGTCGACCGGTTCACGCGTCTGTGACACGGGAATCGTTTCTTCCGCTTTGAGCGTGTGCTGGGAGTGCCCTCGTTCGAGCGCCAGGTACTTCAAGCCGATCGTCGAGACCGACTGCACAATCGCGGTCGTGTCGGCCGGCAGCGGTTCCACGGCCTTTTCGAGCTTGAGCGAGACGATCGCCGTGACACGACCGGTTTTCGGATCCTGGTACGGGCTGAGAGCGCTGACTACGCCGACCCGCTCGCCGCCGATCCGCACCTGGTTGCCCTTCTGCAGACCCGAGGCCTCCGGGAGCTGGACCTTGATGTCGTACGTGGGAGTGAAGGGCAGCCCGTTGTTGGCATTGTAGGAAAGGAACACGGCGACGACCACGATCAGCGTCGTGACGGCGCCGATCAGCAACGGACTACCGGCGAGAGAGTTCGAACGGCGGCGGTTCATCACGGAACCTCGCTCGGGTCGCAGCCCAACTGGCCGTTATCGGTGAAAGGTGAGGAGCCATCCGCGGCCGGCTGGGTGGCAGAGCCCGGGCAACGGCGTAGCTGACCCGTCTTCAGACCCTGCAACACCTGTGCCGGATTTGTCGGCTTCAGCGTGTCTTCGCCACCAAGTTCGAAGTCGGGGAACAGGCCTGCGATGCGTGCGTAGTGACCGTTCGCGTCGTAATAGGCGCCGGTCTGTCCGAACGCGCGCAGGAAACCCTCGAGATCAGGCGTGTATGGACCAAACAGGGATGTGATCGGCAGCGATTCTTCGAGCGATCGCACGCCATCGGGCGAAGCCGTCGTGAGCGACTTGGCGAGCCCGGGCAGGGCAAGCGCCGCTTCCGTCAGATCGTTGCTGGAACCGGGCTTGCTGATTGCTTCGCTGAAGTCGCTGACGACGGGCGTGGCCGTGGTGACGAGCGGCCGTAGCTTGGAGACGAACTGTCCGAGCAACGGCGCCGCGGGCTTGGAGACATCGACCAGCTTCGTCAAATCGGCGAGCGTGGCCGGTAGCGTTTCGAACGCGCGATTGCCTTGCTTGAAAGTCGCGGGCAGCGCCTTCAAGCCGGCGGTGAGGTTGGCCTGCTGCGAGCCAATCGCCCCGAACGCGGTGTCGGCGTGGCTGATGAGTTCGGTCAGCTCCTGACTGCGTCCCGCCAGCACCGTCGTCGTCTTGGCGGTTTCGACCAGGAAGTTGGAGAAGATTTCCTGGTCGCCACCCAGCTCAGCGAGCACGTGATCGAGCGCGGCCAGCGCCGGTGGAAAGTAACGCGCGTCCACCTGCAATTGAGGAGCGACACCCGAATACTGTTCGGCAGACCCCTGGATGAACTGCTGCAAACCCTTGCGCGTCTTGGCGTTGAAGATGCTGAACAGCTGATCCAGGTCGACCACGCCGTGCGTGGAGGTGATCGGCAACGTCGATCCGGAGGGCAGAGACGCGCTGTTATTGGGTCCGGGCGAGAGGGCGATATAGCGGTTGGCGACACTCGACAGCGAAGGCACACGGATTTCGGCGGTGGTGCCCTTGTGCAGCGGCACAAGCGAGGATTCGACGTTGATCGTGATGCGAACCTCGTAATTGTGCAGAAGCGTGATGTTCTTGATCGAGCCGACGGGCACGCCTCCGACCTGTACCTGATCGCCACGGACGAGCTGTCCCGCTTCGGGAAAGATCAGGTAGTAGGTGGCACTGCCTCCCCCGGCGAGCACGAGCACCAGCACGATCGCGACCACCGCAGCGATAGCCGCCACCGCGAGGATGCGAACCGTGTTGGTACGCCGCGGCGGCGGCGGCGGAAGCGACGGTGGCGTAGACGCCGGTGGTGGAACGGTGGTCGCCATCGCGTTACCTACCTTCCGCGGCCGGCGCTCTGGAGTTGTCAGGGATGGCCGCAGGAGAGGGCTTGGAGCCGACCGTCGGATCGGGCACCTCGCCGAGACGGGCGACGAGCCCGAGCCACTGCGTAGGCGTGAGCCCGGGCGTCGAGAGCGCCGCTGCATGCGCCTTGCCGCTCGCGAGCGGAGCGAAGTCGACGCTGATCAGGTCCCCCTCACCAGGGATCACCGCCATGTGGACTGCTCCAAAGCGCACGGAGCTTGCGATTTGAAGCGGCTTCATGACACCCTGCAAGCTCGCGAGCTTGCGCGCGGCGGCAAGGCCGACGGCGCTTGGTCCACCCGGCTCGAGGACGGCGGTTCCATCGATCGCGGACAGGTCGAGAGTCTCTCCCGCGTCGGCGGACGGCAGCGCGCGGACGGCAGCCGACGCCTGCGCGCAACCGCGCGAGGAAACCGTCGGACTCAAGCCCGACGCCGACAGGAACTCGAGCGCGGCAAGCACACGTCTATCGGCTCGGCCATCGGCGATCAGACGCCGCTCGCAGCGCGGCAGGTGGACGGCGCGATCACGCTCGATCTGCAGCTCGAGCTGGGTCTTCGACTCCAGTAGCGCCTGACCGGGCGTGGGCGCGAGCTTGGCAAACGGCGCACGGCCTGTGGCTTTCACCGCGGAGGAGCTCTGCAGCTTGACCCAGCCGTCGAGGATCGGCTTCGGATCGATCAGCGGCGCTCCGATACCCGCAGGACGGATCTCGAAGACGATGTGGGGTTCAGCCGCCGAGCCGACGTGGCCGAGCACGGTGCCCGCGATCACTTGCGCTCCGACATGAAGCGGATGCAGGTAGACGTTCTCCGCGCCGGCCCTGAAGGAACGAGTGGCGCCGCTCGCAGCCGGGCTCGTCGGACCGTAGCCCAACCCGACACTCGACAGGCCGGTGGCGCGTGGCGCGCCCGCTTCGATCGATTCGAGCATCGGATAGAGCGAGGCGAGCGTGCCGAGTCCCGCATAGGTGTAGGTGTTGCCGTAGGCATCGACCAGTGAGATGCTCGGACCGAACGGGCCGGTCGGATCGATTTGCGTGATGCGCCCGTCCTGCACGGCGATCACAGGCGCGCCGTCCTGGCTGTAGATCGTCGTCGCAGGGACCGTATGTGGCGTGGGACCTTCGGT
>DATHNH010000045.1:0-5682 GCA_035486255.1 Solirubrobacteraceae bacterium
GCTCGAGCGCGTATGCGTTGGCCTCTACGAACGTCCGCTTGTAAGCCTCGATGCCTGAAGCGCCGAAATCGGGGTCGTCGAAGCCGACGAGATTGGTGGACCATTCAAAGAGCAGATCGCGGTCCTCCGTCGGCATGCCAACCAAGTCGGCGATCGCAAGCAACGGCAGCTCGGCTGTGAGCTCACGGACCGCATCGAACTCGTCGCGGCGCCGCACATTCTCGACAAGTTCGTGGGCGCGAGCCAGGATGGACTCTCGCATCAGCGCCACGATCTTCGGTTTGAAGGCAGCTACGACGGATCGGCGGATGCGCGCATGGTCGGGGAGGTCCATGTTGACCAGCAGCTGGCGAGTCGACTCGAGATCTTGCGCTGACTTGGGGTCGGTGAGAAAGGCGCCGCGCAAGCCCGAGGAGAACACCTCGCGTCGGCGTGAGACCTCCGCTATCGCCGCGTGACGTGTCACGGCCCAATACCCGCTCCCGCGAACCTCTGAGCAACGAGCCCCACTGCGGCGAACGAGCGGCTTCTCCACGACCCATGAGACGGGCGCCTCGCGTCGACGACGAGCAAACTCCGCGTGTGGAACACCGTCGCGGTAGGTCGAAGGATCGAACAACATCCCCGGGTTGGGAGGATCGATTATCCGCATCCGCCGGCCGTGTCGTTGTCGTAGCACCCCACCAGCTCGCGTACGGCGAGCGGCACGCCACTGAGGCCGCCTTCGTCGTCTTGCCGCCCGCTCGATCGCGCGAGCTCGCCCGGCCCAGCCTCGAGGTGCAGGCCCGCCTCGGCCAGGAAGTCGGCGAGGCGGTCAAAGCCCCAGAACCGCCGCCACCCAACACGCATATATGGAACACCGAATACATCGTCCCGGTAGGCCTGAAGGAGGCAGTCGACGCCTAGATCGCGGACCTCCCGATCGTCTACAGCGGCGCAGATAGCATTGCCGTCCAACCCCACGGAGTCCGCGACATCTCGGATCACCTCGCGCTTCGATATGTCGAGTCCGGCCCTCCAGCGGGCCGCGACGATGCCGTCGTAGAATGCGCCGGCACCGCCCAGGCGACGTGCCTGAAGCCATCCGAGATGGGCCGGCTCCCACCATGGCTCGACATCCACGGGCCAGCTCAACGTCAGCCCGAGGCGCGTGGCGAGGCGCTTTGTGTCCTGAAGGATGTAGAGATGCTTGGCCTTGCTCATCGGTGCGTAGTGAATGACCGCGTCGTGTCTGGCGAGCCCAGCGGCCGTGTCCATATCTGGCTCCCAATATGGAAAGAGCTCGACTTGCTCCAAGGCGTCGGGGGCCACCCGACGCAACCGCTCGACCAGCAGCCAGCTAAACGGACTGCGGAAGGAGAAGTACAGACGCGGAGGGGAGGTCATCGACCCAGCTTGCCCATCAGCGTCGCCTGGATTCCCCGATCGAGAACGACGAGACCGCCCGCGTCCTCGCCACGACTCGCGGCATAGCCGTGAAGGATGCGCGCGGTCGCGACGCGAACGGGCGATCCGTCGCGCTCGACGTGACAGTCCATCGTCGCATCGAAGGCCGCTTTCTTGAGGATCTCATGCACCGTAAAGGTCGTGTGAATCGTCTCCTCCATGTGAGCCGTGGCGACCAGCTGAACACGTGCACGAGAGACGACAGGTATCCACCCTCTCGATCGGAGCATCGAGGCGATCGAGATGTCTCGGTCGACGAGGAAACGGTCGACGACCTCCTCGAGTGCACGCACGTAGGCGGAATGTTGCACCCGGTCGGAGTAGTGACAGTGAAAATAACGCGCGCGCCAAGACCACCGGAACGCGCTACCCGTTATCGGCAGCGCGGGCGCAACGCCTGGTGCATGGGCGTCCTCACGGATGAGCTCGGCTAGCTCATCGGCGAGCTCGACACACTCTGGTATGCCCTGCTCGCGGATCAAACCGACGGTCACTCTGCCCCGCAGCCCGAGCGTCCGGCCGCCCTGGTTGCCGATATGCAGAGTCACGACAAAGCGGCCGTCTCCACGCGCGACCACCTTCGCGAGAACCTCGTCGTCGATCTCGAGCAGTGCCGGCAGCTGTACGGAGGAGTCCAGTAGCTCGAGACCCAGCCCATGCTCGTGGTAGAGCCGATGCGGTCCGTACCCGTGGCTGCGAAACCACTGCAATACCGCCTCCTCCACCAGGTACATGAAGTGCTTGAACCCGACCCATGTCCGAATGTTGGCGCCCTCGAAGCGGGGTCGACAAGGCAGCGTGATCGCCTGTTGGGAGTCGACCATTGCCGTCACGGGTCGACTCCCGAGGGACGTGGCTGACAGATCGTCGCGCTGCGCCAACCGTCGAGATCGTCGCCGCAGACGACTGTCGCCGTGTCAGCCGCAGCGCTGTCGGTGTCCGCGATGAGTGCTGTGGCAGTGGCAACCTGCACGACGCCAAGTGCGCCGTAGAGGTCGCCCAGTTCCTCCTCGACGTCGACTGTGCTCTGTCGCGGACCCGCCAGCTCAGCGCATCCGACCAGAAGGGTCTCGTGATCTGCAAACGTGAGTTGCTCACGATCTGACACGAATGCGATCGGGCCAAGCGCGGGCATCGTGCCGGCCCCAACCACCGCCGGCTCGAGGATGAGGCTGGCCGCGCCGGCGCGCGCCGGTGCGTGCCGGCCACCGCGCCGGCGGCGCAAAGCGACGGATATCTCGTCGTCGGGCTCTACTCCGACGACCACGACACGATCCGCGCGCCCGGTCCTCAGCAACAGCGAAGCCAGCCACACAGCGTCGAGACCGGATGTCGCCCCCGAGCAAACCATCAGGTTGGGACCACCGAAGCGGAACCAGATGGCGATCGTGCTGGCAATCACGTTGCTGGAGGCATTGGGCGCGTCCAGCAACGAGATGTCGCGGACCGAGGCAACGCGCGCCGTGCGCGCGACCTTGGTCACGGTCTCGGCGTTGCCGAGATTTGAGCTGACTACCACCGCGGTCCGTGGATCGGGCTCCGCAAGACTACGGGGCGTGCGAGGCGGGAGTCCCAAAGCGCGGTGGACCGCGCACAACGCCATGAGCGTCGCGGGCTCCTTGTAGAGCAGCCCCTTGCGCCCCAGCAACTCACGTGCATAGTCAGCCGCCGGCACATGCCCCTCGCCACCGTCGGGAACGTGGATCGCCCAACCGGTGAGACATGCATGGCCAACCGGCAGCTCTTGTCGTGGGAGCTCAACCGCCGATGCGGTCATGGCGTCGCCTCGAGCAGCGTCACCGCGTTCACACCGCCGAACCCGAAGGCATTGACCTGCACGACGTTCAGCGACGCGAACCCCCAATGGTCGAGCACCAGAGGTACGCGAGCCGCCTCCGGGATCGGCTCGCGCAGTCCGACGATCGGAGGCACAGAGCCTTCGCGTAGGCATCTGATCGCCACGTCCGCGCTCATCAGCGCCGCGGTGCCCGAGGTATGACCGAGCGCCCCCTTCAGCGCCGTAACGAGTGGGCACGCGGCGTCGCGACCGAATATCGAGTTCAGGAGCTCACACTCGAGTGGGTCGTTGATGGCGGTGCCGGTGCCGTGCGCGATCACGAGATCGACATCCTCGGGTGCACGGCCGGCGCGCTCCAGCGCGTCGCGCATCGCTCGCTCGATGCCACCGGAGTCCGCCGCCGTCTCGTGCTTGGCGTCACAGGACAGCCCGGTGCCGAGCACGCGCGCCTTTGGACGCACGTGCGCATCCTCGCCGACCAAGACCATTGCGACCGCGCCCTCGCCCAGTACCGCGCCACCACGCACGGCATCGAAGGGTCGAAGCTGCTCGGCCGGCTGCTCGGATACCAGACCTATCATCGCCAGCATCGATGCGGTCATCGAGTCGGCGCCGGCGGCGACGACCGCGTCGGCCTCGCCGAGCTCGATCAGGTCCTGGCCAAGCGCAAGCGCGTGGCCCCCGGCACTACATGCGTTCGACAGCGTGATCACCCCTGCGATCCCAGGTGCCGCCTCGCGCACAGCCGCGCCGAAGTGCAGGCGGTCGGTTGCGAATGCTCCTCCCTCCTCGCTCCAGCGCTCGAGCTCGCGCAGCTCGCGCAGGCCGGTGCCGACGATCGCCAGCACCCGCTGGCGATCGGGATCGACGCCCGCGTCCTCGAGCGCCTCCCGCACGCATGTAGTGAGCCAGCCGCTCGCGCGAAACGCCGGCTCGTCTGGACCCTCAGCGTCGATGTGATAGCCCCGCAGGACATTTAGCCCTGGACCGTCCAGATAGCGCAGACCGCCTACGCCGGCACGACCCCGCAGCAGAGCCAGGAACGTCTCCTCGCCGTCGCCGAGGCAGGTGCGCATCGCCATTCCGGCAACCAGCGCGCTCATCGGGCACCGTTTGCCGGCCGACTGTGACCGCGCAGCACCGCTGCCGCGAGGCCGCCATCGGATGTCCAGCCGAATACAAGCGAGGCCTGGCCGTCGCGTGCCGGCTCGTCACGGTGACGACTCAGGATCGCCGCGACCTGTAGCGCGGTTGACGCCGCCCCACAATCGCCGGTGATGTCCTCCACCGAGACCCGCTCGGGGCTTGCGTCCCCGAGCACCACGCTCGCCGCCTGCTCTCCCGCGTGAGGCACTGCCGACTCGCTGGGAGCAGACCATGCAATCAGTGCGATCTCTGACGGCCTGACACCCGCGCGATCCAGTGCCTGGCGCAGGCTGTGCGTCAAGGCGCCGACGATGTCACCACGTTGCTCTCCCCCGGGACAGAAGCCGCTGACGACGGCCCCCAGCTCCGCGTCGAGATGACGGCCGGCGGCGCGCGCCGCGTCGGCACGCTCGAGCACGAGCACTACGGCGCCCTCGCCTGGTGGAGGGCTTGTGCCATTTGTACGGGCATGGCGCGTCCACAATGCACGGTGTGGGCTGAGCTCCTCGACGGCTCCCGCAAGCGTGGCGTCGAGGTGACCAAGCCGCACCGCACGCTCGGCATGCCGCATGACACCAAGGAACGCCACATTGCCTGCGGCGAGTGTGCTGTTTGCCCCGTGCAGACCATGACGGATAGCGGCTTGACCGGAGGCACAATTGATCACCGTATTCGGGAACAGCACCGGGTTGACAAGGTATGGGCGCTCCTCGACCAGCGTGTCACGTGTGTAGTCGCTCATCGAGCGCAGGCTGCCGGTCGTCGTCCCCAGACTGACTCCGATGCGCTCGCGACTCCCCTCGTGGGCGAGCAGCGCGCTGTCCTCCAGTGCCTCACGACACGCCACCAGGGCGATACTCGTGCCACGGTCAAAAGACGAAGTACCCTTGCGGCCCAGTTGCGCGCGGACGTCGAAGTCCTGGACCTCACGCGGGCTCGCCGGCGACGACCCATCCCCGTTGGTCGAGACGGTCGCTCTCACGGTACCGGCAAGCGCCCTCGTAAATGCCTCTCGGCCGACTCCCGGGGGGGCGACCACTCCCATACCGGTGACCGCTAGCGCCGTCATCCGAGGACGCCCAGCATCACGATCGCATTGTTGCCACCGAATCCGAAGCCATCGTTCTGCACCACTTTCACCTCGGCGCGACGCGCGAGGTTGGGGACGGGGTCGATGTCGCTCAGATCGGGGTCCGGCGTGGACCAATTGATCGTGGGCGGCAGGAACTGCTCTCGGATGGCGAGGGTCGAAGCGATCGCGCCAAAGCCGCACGCGGCACCCATCGCATGGC
>DATHNH010000046.1:0-22380 GCA_035486255.1 Solirubrobacteraceae bacterium
TCCTGCGCACGCTCGACCAGCCCCGTCTGCTCGAGCATCCGCGTCACCGCTGTCTCGGGATCGTCGACCTTCTCCAGGCGCGCGAAAAGACGTAGGTTCTCGGCCACCGACAGCTTGGAGTAGAGGGCGGGCTGTTGCGGCACCCAACCGATCTCACCAGCGCCGCGGTCGACCTCGCCGGCGCTCGGGGCCTGCACGCCGGCGAGGATCGAGAGCAGTGTCGTCTTGCCCGCCCCGTTGGGGCCGATCACCGCGAGCATCTCGCCGGCACGCGCGGCGAAGCTGACCTCGCGCAGCGCCTCGCGCGAGCCATAGCTCTTGCCCAAGCCTTCGACACGCAGAACCTCGCGCGCGGCGTACTCGCTCATCGCGCTCCTCCCGTGCGCGCTGGAGAGCGCCGTCCGAGGCCGCTCACAGCAGCTTGTCGGGAGTGCGCTCCCACGGCTCGAACGCCAGATGACGGTAGAGGTAGATGGTGGTCTCCCTCAACACGGAGAGAATCGGCAGGGCCACGAGCGCGCCGATGATTCCGTACAGCTGCAGGCCCAGCAGCAGCGCGAAGATCACGAGCAGAGGGTTGATGCGCAGCGTATGGCTGAAGATCTGTGGTGCGACCACATGGCCCTCGAGCTGCTGCAAGCCGACGAACAGCAACCCCACCCACAGGGCGCTGACCGGATCGGTGAACAGCGCCAGCACGACGGCCGGGATCGCGCCGAGGATCGGGCCGATGTAGGGCACGAGCTCCATTACGCCATAGAAGACAGCGAACGCCAGCGCGTAGCTACGGCCATCGGGGAAGATCCCGAGCACGCCGAACAGGTAGAGGGCGACGCCCGTGGAAGTGCCCATGATCACGCTGAAGAGGAGTTGACCGCCGACGTAGCGCGAAACGGCATGCTGGGCCAGATTGGGGAAATCGTCGGCGGCCGAGCCGTCGCCCGGCGGCATCGCCCGGCGCACGAGCTTGCCGATCGACTGGCCGTAGACGAGCATGTAGACAGACAGGACGAACACGAGCACGAGATCGACGAGCGCTTTGGCCACTTCGGTGAGCAGGCCGCCACCGAACGTGGCGAGCTTGCCCGCGCTCTTGGAGAGCTGGTCCTGCAGCGTCTGCAGAGCCGTCTTGCCCTGGCTCGTGAGTTTGGCGTGGATGCCGTGTTTGTTCAAGTAGAGCTGGAAGCTTTCGATCTGGCTGTTGGCTTCGCCTGCAATATGCGGGAGATTGTTCGTGAACGTGCGAACCTGATGCGAGATCGGATTGGCGAGCAGGAAGCCCACACCGGCCAGCGTCAGGAAGAATGCAACGTACACGGCCAATACCGCCAGCCCGCGTGGGCTGCGCGTGCGCTGCTGCAGGAAGGCGACAAGTGGGTTCAGGATGAGCGCGATCAATCCGGCGACGACAAACACCAACAACACCTTGCCCGCGGCTCGCGCGAGCGCCCACAGCGCCAGCAGCGAGATCGGCAGCATCACCAGCTGCACCCAGCGCGGCACGATCACCCGCGGCGCCTCCGTAGCGGCACTCGCGGGTGCATCGACCAGCTCCTGCTCGGCGCCGGTGGGAGGCTGCGACTCCGAGGTAGCACTCTCCTGCTCGGCGCCGGTGGATGGCCACGACGTAGTGCGCTCCTGCTCGGTGGATGGCCGCGACTCCGAGGTAGCGCGCTCCCGCTCGGCGCCGGTGGATGGCCGCGACGTAGTGCGCTCCTGCTCGGCGCCGGTGGGATCGGCCCCCGTGGGTGGGCCCGCCTGCTCGCTCACGAGCGTCCCGCCGTGGCGCGCTCGCGTATCTCTCTCAAGGCTGTCATCCACCCTCCACCGATGGGTGGAGTATGGCTGAGCCCGAGGCGGTGCAGGGGGTGAGCGCAGGCGACGCGGGCATCCCACCCGAGGCGTCACGCGGGGGCGGTGTGAGCATCCTGTTCGTGGGCGATCTCGTCGGCAGCATCGGCCGCCACACACTGCTCGAGTGTCTGCCGATCCTGCGTGAGCGGCTCAACCCCACGTTTGTCGTTGTGAACGGCGAGAACGTCGCGGGCGGCCTCGGCATCACGCCGAAGGTGGCCGAGGAGCTGTTTCGCAACGGGATCGACGCGATCACGCTCGGCAACCATGCGTATCACCGCCGCGAGATCTACTCCTATCTGGATACGAAGGAGCGGATCGTGCGCCCGTTCAACTACCTGCGCGGGCAGCCTGGACGTGGCGTTTGCGTGGTGGAGAAGGATGGGGTGCGCCTCGGCGTCGTCAACCTCAGCGGCAACCTGTTCTTGAAGGCGGGCCGCTCGGCCTTCACCGAGATCGAGCCGGCGTTGCGCGAGCTCGGCAGCGTCGATCACATCCTCGTGGACATGCACGCCGAGGCCACCAGCGAGAAGGTGGCGCTCGGCTGGCTGCTCGACGGCAGGGCGACCGCGGTGGTCGGCACGCATACGCACGTGCCCACAGCCGACGCACGCGTGCTGCCGAAGGGCACCGCCTACATCACCGACGTCGGCATGACCGGCCCACGCGGCGGCGTGATCGGAGTCAAGCGCGAGCAGGCCGTCGAGTCGCTCGTGACGCAGATGCCGGTGCGCTTCGAGACCTCCAAGGAGGATCCCTGGCTGATGGCTGTCTTCATACGCTGCTCCCAGCCGCTGCGAGCTGACTCGATCGAGCAGATCCTGATGGCACGGCCGGCCGCGGTGGGCCGGCCCAGTTGATCTGTCCCAGCAGAGCGAGCATCACGAGCCCGAAGAACCACGGTATGTAGAGGTAGAACCAGTGGTCGATGCCGAGCTGCACAGCGAGCAGAACCGCCGCCGAGGTCGCGGCCAAACCCACCACGTCGGCGCGCCTCGGCAGGACCGCCACGGCCAGCGCGAACGCCAGCGCGGCGGCCTGGACCACCGCCTGGCCGACGGCGAGCAGACGCGGGGTGGGTGGGACGCCGTACAGGCCCCAGATCGAGAACGGCGATTCGCGGTCTGACTGGTAGGCGAAAGTGCGCTCGTAGATCGTGTGCAGCGAGTCGTGGGTGAGCGCCGGGATCGACACGAGCGCGACGGTGAGGAGGAACGCGAACGCGAACAGCGCAAGCGCACGAGCACGCCGCAGCGCGGAGAGACCGCCCAGCCCGTGCGTCCAGAGCAACGGCGCGAGCGCGAGCGGTGCGAACTTGGTCAGCCCCGCCAAGGCGGCGAACATGCCGCGCGCAGGTGGTGAGGAAGCGACGAGCAAGGCCGCGAGGATCAGCACCGCCACGAGCGAGTCGTTGGAATTGCTCTCGAGCGCATACAGCGTGAAGGGGTAGGACACCCATGCGTAGGACAGCAAGATGCCCAGCCCCGGGCCACGGATGCGCCGTCCGAGCAGGAACAGCAGGCCGACGGCCAACAGGTCGAACAGGATCGCGGCGGCGTGTGCCGCCGGCAGGTCGTCCCAGCTGCCGCCCCAGCCGAAGATCTGCTGGAAGGGCACGTAGGTCTCGTAGTTGACCGGGCCGTAGGTGTCGCCGTGTTCGTTGTCGGCCGGGTAGCCGCCGTACAGCGGATCGTCGTGAGTGATGCGCTCCGCGCCGATCACACCGGCATAGCCGACGTCGATCACGTTGGAGTCGGTGACATTCAGTGCGATGCGAAAGCCCAGCAGGAACACCACGCCGATCGCGAGCCAGGGGGCGGGGATCAACAGCCGTGGTGCTCTCGGAGCCGCGCGCCCAGGTCCCCGACGTCCCACTCGCGCGAGCATGAGCATGCGCACGAGCAGGTACACGAGTGGGGGATACACAAGCGGCGTCGAGGCATAGATGTGCGCGTGGTTGAAGAAAGCAAGCGAAACCGAGAAGGACAGCAGCACGAGCAGGTCGAGATGCAGCAGGCGCAGCGGTTTGCGCCAGTCGAAGAACGGCACGAAGAACAGGACGCACATCGGAATCCAGAGATAGAGAGCGCTTACATGCCTGCCAAACGCGCCCGGGTAGCCACGTGCCATCGTCCAGGCGATCTGAAAGCCCGTCCATTGTTCGAGCACCTCGCCGGTGTAGTCGGCGATGATCACCAAGCCGATCTCCTTGCCCTGCTTGGAGAAGTAGCTGACCTGCCAGCGATCGGGTCCCTTCAGATAGGCACCGCCATAGGAGCCGCGGTAGCGCGCGCGCACCGCACGCATCTTCGGCAGGGCAGCGGCAATCTGGAGCACGCGGTCGGAGGAGATGCGACGTCCCGGCGGCGGCGTGTCCGAAGCCGCGACGGGGATCGGCGCTTCCGGTTCCGTGCTGCTCGCGGTCGAACGCGACGTGGCCGGCGCTTTGAGGGCGATGCTGGCCGTAGCTTCGGCCGTGGAGGTGGATCGAGGGTCGTGCCCGGCGGATGCGAGGACCGGCTCCCCCAACCGTGACGTAAGCTCCTTCGAGCTCACGCCGTGCGGCGTGGCGGCAAGCGCCGGGGGCGCCGCGGCGAGCGCCCACACCGCGATGCAGGCAGCCAGCTTGCAGCTCGAGGCCATCGTGCGAGGGTACCGGCGTCTCGCGGCTGCCTGTGCAGACCTACGCGAAGTGATCCACGACGAGCGGGGCGATGTCGCGGATGCTCCACTGCTCCGGCTCGTGGGGTACCTCCACGCCGCAGAGGATCAAAGCCCCGAGCGAGTCTTCGCCGCGCAGCGAGCCGTGCGAGCCGCCCCCTACGTGCGCCTGGCCGCCGAGGTCGGAGAACTCGCGGCCGGGTGCCGCCGAGAGCAGCACGTCGCCCGAAGTGGGACAGGACAGGGCCGACCACACGCGATCGAGGGCGTCGGGATGCTGGGGTGTGAGGAGCCGGCCGCCACGAAGCTCCGCGTCGAGCACTGTCAGAGTCCCTTCGAGCCCCCAGGAACGCCCATCCAAATCCATAGAATCGCCCCCCGGACAAAAGCGCAACTCTCCGACTCCCGGCCTTGCGATCACCGCCTCTGTCGGCGCGCCGTGAGGGTCGCGCTCCATCCACGTCACGAGCTCCACTCCCTCCACGCCGAGCGCTGCGCGCACCACGTCCGAGCGCAACCGCTGCCGCCGTTCGGGATCGAGCACGTAGACCATGGCCGCGCGCTGCGACGGGCACACGGCGATTCCAGGATGGTCCGCACGCGAGCCGCCGTCCGGGTCTTCTTGCTCGCGCCGCCCACGAGACCCGTTCACGCGTGCTCCGGGCGCGAGCACGTCGAGCTCCGCCAGCTCGTCGCTCAGCGAGATTGCCGCCGTCACCGGCGCCTGCGAGTGATCGGCCATCACGATCACCGCGTGCTCCTCGAGGAAGCGATCGACGCCGCCGGCGGCGTCCATGACGCGTGCGAGCTGGATGTCGGCCAGCGCCAGCGAGCGCACCTGGCCGTCAGGGCCCGCGCGGTGTGAGTGCCAGTCGTTGTCGGGCAGCGAGAGCAGCAGGAAGTCGAACAGGTCATGCTCGACCATGTAGGCGCTTACACAGCCGGAATGGCGGTCGCGCACACCGGGCATGCCGAGCGTCGAGCGGCAGCCGGTGCGGCGGCTGGCGAAGATGTCGGCGTAGAACAGCTCACGTGGGCCCATCACCGAGTGGCGCATCAAGGTCGAGGCGATCATCGTCAGCGGACTGTCGCGCTGGGGCTCGTGACGGTGGCGTCCGCGATACATCAGGTAGGTGGTCCCCGCGGTGCGGATGTCCTCGTCGTCCAGCGTCTCGAACACGGTGGACGTGTCCCGCGAGAGGTGGGCGCCGTTCATGTTGTAGACCGTGTCCGTCAGTTGGCGAGTCAAGCCCACCCGCTGGGAGGCTCGGAAGCTCGAGCCATACTCGACATAGCGCCGCTCGGCGCGGTCGTACCAGCACATGCCCGGGATGCGATGGCGATCCTGCCAGACTCCCGTAACGATCGAGGCGGCGCACACGGGTGTCACCGACGGAAACGCCGCGACGCAGCGGGGCACATAGGTCCCGCGTTCCATCAAGGCGGCGAGCGTGGGCGCCTCGCCCGCGGCGACAGCCCGCTCGAGCATTGCGGGCGCCATCGCGTCGACCACACAGAGGACGAGCTTGGAGGGCACTACCGACGCAGGATTCGCAGGCCCGCATACTTTTGATCCGCGCGCGAGCGCAACCGCCACGCGAACCATGCGAGTAGCGCGATCGCCACGTACCCGAGCGGGTGCAGCAGCGCCACCAGGGCCGCGAGCAATAGCGACGCGGAGTCGAGGTACAGCGTCAGCGCTTCACGCGCGCCGCGGTCGGGCAGACGCGTGCGGGCGCGCGCGATCACCGGCCCCGACGCCCTTTGCGCCAGGCCGGCCGCGAGGAAGCCGCCGAGGATGCCGGGCCACGATGCATCCCCGTGCGCGGCGAGCGTGCCGGCAAACAGCAAAGCTCCGGCTCCCACGCCCAAGCCGGCGAGCGACGCCGCGAGCGGGTCCGGGCGCGTGGAGCGATCGCTCGGATCGATCGTCGGTGCGAGGCCGAGCAGCATCTGCAGCGCATAGGCGAGCGCGAGCGCGACGGCCACCACGAGCAGCCACCAGTCCGCTTCGAGAAAGCTGAAGGCGCCCGTGCTGAAGCTCACGCCGAGCGCGCCGCTGGTGGCGAGCGCGCCGGCGAGCAGCAGCGGCAGAAACGGCCGCAAGCCGCACGCAGCGGCGAGGCCGAGGCCGAGGCCGATGTAGAAGACGAGGCCGTTCATCGCGATGGTGTGGTGGGCTGGATCGTTTGCGGTGGCGTGTTCGAGTTTGGCAGTGCTCGGCGTAGCGGTCGGGATCGTCGCGCGGGTGTGATCGTTGCAGGAACTGAAGTCGTTTGAGTGGTGCGCTACCTTGAGACGGGTCATGACGATAGACGACCCCCCGCGCGGCGGGGAGCACCCCATGACGGGGGACGAGCTTCCCATCGCGGCGGACACCCAGAAGGACACGCCGAGAAGGCAAACACCCACCGGACAGGCAAAGGCGGGGGGCAGAGCGCGCCCGACGGCCCATGAACTCGAGCGCTACGAACGCCTGTTTGCCGAGCGCACGCGCGGCATGCGCTCCTCGGCGATGCGCGACATGATGTCGCTGACCGAACGTCCCGAGGTGATCTCGCTCGCGGGAGGCCTGCCCGAGACGAAGACGTTTCCACCGGAGCTGTACGCGAAGCTGATGTCGAAGGTCGCCGCCGAGTCGACCGCGCGCGCGCTGCAGTACGGGCCCACCGAGGGGATGGCTTGCACGGTGGAGTGCATCGTGCAGGTGATGGCCGCCGAAGGCACATCGGTGGATCCAGACGAGGTCCTCGTCACCACCGGCGGGCAGCAGGTGATCGACCTGATGTGCAAGGCGATGATCGACCCGGGCGACACGATCGTCGCGGAGGCGCCCACCTATCCCGGTGCCGTACCCACGTTCGACGCCTACCAGGCAAGCGTCGTGCAGATCGAGATGGACTCCGACGGGATGCCGATAGACGAGTTGGAGGACACGCTCGACCGGCTGGCGCGACAGGGGCGCAGCCCGAAGTTCATCTACACGATCCCCAACTTCCAGAACCCGGGCGGCGTGACGATGTCGCTTGCGCGCCGGCGGCGACTCGTCGAGGTAGCACGCGAGCGCGAGATTCTCGTGCTGGAGGACAATCCGTACGGACTGCTCCGCTACGAGGGCGATCCGCTGCCCACCCTGCACTCACTCGACGCGACAGCCGCCAAACGCGGTGGGGCCTCGGACTTCATCGTCTACCTGGGCACCTTCTCCAAGATCCTCTCACCCGGTGTGCGCCTGGGCTGGGCGGTGGCGCCGAGGCCCGTCTTGGAAAAGCTCAACCTGTGCAAGCAGGGCGCCGACCTGTGCTCCTCGCCGGTGACGCAGCTGTTCGTCGCGGCCTACTTCGAAGAGAGCACACGCGGCGACACGCGGCGACCGACGATGCGCGGCGCGCTCGGAGGTGCGCTCGCTGAGCACGAGCCGCTGTGGCTCGCCCATCTGGACTCTTTGAAGAAGCTCTATCGCGTCCGCCGTGGCGCGATGCTCGAGGCACTCGGCGAGCACTTCGGTCCCGCTGCCAGCTGGACCAAGCCACAGGGCGGGCTGTTCGTCTGGGCCACGCTGCCCGACTACATCGACACCACCGACCTGCTCGCGCGCGCACTGGAGAGCGAGGGAGTCGCTTTCGTCCCGGGCCGAGCCGCCTACATGGACGGCCGTGGCGCCTCCTCGATGCGCTTGAACTTCGCGGGCGTGCCGGAGGATCAGATTCGCGAGGGGATCAGGCGCATCGGCAAGGTCGTGCGCGAGCAGGTCGGCCTGTTCGGAACGCTCACCGGCGCCGAGCCGGCGGTCGCCACCGAGGCACCGGGCCGCCAGCGCGACGCCGAGATGGCCGAGGTCGTGGAGCTACCGCGACGCGAGCAGCGCGACGCCGAGCGTCGCAGTCGCTAAGAACCTGTTCAAAATAGGCAGTGCGATCTTCTGAAACAGGTTCTAAGAGTCCCCTGCCGCGAAGTCCTCCGGTGTGACCTCGTCGAGGAACTCCTTGAAGCGCTCGACCACATCCTCTGACTCCTCGATGTTGTGCTCGAACTCGATCGCCGACTCGGCGATCACCTCCTCCGCGGCGAAGATCGGGGCGCCCGCCCGGACGGCGATCGCGATCGCGTCGCTCGGACGCGAGTCGATCTCGAGCTCGCGCCCACCGACATTCAGTGTGATCGAGGCGAAGAAAGTGTTCTCGCGCAGCTCGGTGACCGCCACCTGGGTGCACTTTGCGTCGAGCTCCCCCAATATCTCGCACAGCAGGTCGTGGGTCATCGGCCTTGGTGTGCTCGCCCCTTGCAGCTTCATCAGGATCGAGGCTGCCTCGGGGTGTCCGATCCAGATCGGCAGGAACTTGTTGCCGTCGACCGTCTTCAGCAACACAATCGGCTGCTTGCCGACCATGTCGAAGCTCACGCCATAGATGACCATCTCCTGCACGACATTCCTCCAGCGGGGGAAATCCAGAGTATAGGTACCCAACCTCGCGCTCCGGCCAGGCCGAACGGCGCGCGAAGCCGCGTCAGTGACGCATCCGGAAACTCCAGAGCTTGTTGCCGAGAAAATTGAGCGGGGTGGAGGCCGCGACGGCGATCGCCTCAGCCGGCACCTTGGCCAGTCCGCCAACCTCGACGAGCAGCGTGAGCAGCAGAAACCCGAAGCCGGCCGCGATCAGGCTCACGATGAAGAAGCGAGCGGCCTGGAAGTGGACTCTGTCCGCCGAGGCGTCGAACGTCCAGTGGCGGTTGAGCACGAAGTTGTTCGTCACGCCCACGAGCCAGGCCACCACATATGCCGGCTGGTAGGCCACGTGCAGAACGTGCACGCAGAGCGTATACACGGCGAGATTGAGCACGAAGCCGACGCCACCGACCAACCCGAAGCGAACCAGCTGCAGCCAATTGCCGGGCCGGCGCATACCGTGCAGCAGACGCATGTGCGCCCGCGCACGATCGTTTGCGCCGCCGGAACGCACGTCCACGACGGTTTCCTGGGCGGGCATCCGACCAGCGTACCGAAGGCGGCCACGGAGCGACCCTGCTTGGCGTGGATCTTGCGAGGTGGTTCGCGTCGAGCGCGCGGCGAGCGCGAGCAGTCTCCGAAGATCTTGCGGGTGGTCTCGCGTCGAGCGCGCGGCGAGCGCGAGCAGTCTCCGAAAGGGGACGTTTCCGGTAAGGGGGCCTGATCGTGACGGGCATGCGATAGTTTGGTACCTAAATAATCACCTGCCACACTGGCAATGCCCCCAGTGGACCCTCGCCATTTGGAGCACTTCCCGCACGCGCAGCGCTAGCCTGTGTCAGAGGTGAGCATCGGGTCCGACACCACAGTCCAGCCTGACTCGCGAGGGGGCTTGCCGCTTTCGTGGCGTGTGCTCGCGGGCGCGGTCGCCGTTGTCGCGGTCGCCGTTGTCGCGGTCTTGCTGCTCAGCGGCGGCAGCCACTCCGCACCTGCGGGCGCCGCCAAGGAGAACCTCGCGCAGACCGGTGTCAAGGGGGGCGAGACGGGCATAGACGGCAAAAGCAGCAGCGCAGAGGGGCTCCACCGCTCCGGCCAGACTGCCCACACAACCGAGCCGGGCGCTTCGAATACCGGCGCAGGCGCCGCGCACCCCGGCGTGGGCGTCCACGCCAAGTCGGGCACGATCCCGAGTGCTACCGGCGGTGGCTCACCGGCCGGCGCGCGCGCCGGCTCAGCCAAGAGCGTGGCCGTCGCCGAGGTGCGCGACCCCGAAGAATCCAAGAGCTTCCCGCTGCCCGCCTCTGTGCACCACGCTCGCGCAAGCACACCAAGCGTCGCCGGCGAAGCCGCGATCGCTCCTGGAGCAGCATCAGATTCCGAAATCCGCAAAGAGCTCGGCGAAGAGGAAAAGGCCAAGGCTCAGGAACAGGCGGCGCAGCGACGCGTGCTCACACCTGTCGCCGGAGGCTTCTCCGTCGGTGGAAACGGCACGATCCCCATCCCCAGCGGAGTGCCGGAAGCAGTACAGCGCGTGGTCGCCGGTGGCAACGCGATCGCCGACTTCCCCTACATCTGGGGCGGCGGCCACGCATCGTTCGTCGCCAACGGCTACGACTGCTCCGGCTCTGTCAGCTATGCCCTCGCGGCCGGTGGCCTGCTGAGCGCGCCGCTCGTCTCGGGTGACCTCGCCACATGGGGCGAAGCGGGGCCGGGCCGTTGGATCACGATCTACGCCAATGCCGGTCACACGTTCATGGACGTGGACGGCGTCTGGTTCGACACAGCGGGACGCAGCGGCCCGTATGCATCGCGCTGGCTCGTGGCGCAACCGACGCTCGAAGGCTACGCGGTACGGCACCCAGCGGGCCTGTAGGGCCGCTGGTTCGCGGCAATACAGGCACCCGGTCCCATTCATCTCACGATGCGGACCCGACCGGCGACCGGAGAGTCTCCGAGGAGGCCTCAGGGATTGAGCACGACGGTACTGAGCATCGTCGTCGTCTGCGGGCTCTGGCGCGAAGCGTTACGCGCGAACAGGCGCAAGGTGACCTTCAGTTTGCGTATGTGCTTCAGACGAGCCGCGGTGCGCGCGGAGAACTTGATGTGGATCGTCCCCTGACCGGCCTTCGTCGTGACAAGCACCGCCGTACCCACGACAATCGAGCGTGGTGTGCCCGCCGGCAGCCCCGTGGCCGTTGCCCCTGTGATGCCGAGGCGCTTGGCGGTAGTGACTTCGAGTAGCACCTGAATGCTGCCTGCCACCTGCTCGTTGGTCGTGTAGTGGACGGGCAACCCACCGTTGAGTGCTTTCTTCAGCGACTTCGACGTGATCGCCGCGCCCAGCACCGGAGCCGGCGTGACCGCGGGGGTCGGCGTCGTGGCGGGTCCACCCGAGCCACCCGGGGTCCCCGTAGGGCTCGGCGTAGTGGTCGAAGGCGTAGGGGTCGGCGTCGGCGCCGGCGGCGGCGGTTCGGGCGAAGGCGCGGACGGGCCCACGACCGTGATCGGCTGCTTCCAATTCGCCGTGTCGCCCGCGACGTCTGTGACGGTCAGTGTGACTTCATACGTTCCACCGTACTGATAGCTGTGATAAACGCTGGCCGCGCACGGCGGTTCCCATTCGGTAGGTGAGCCGCAGTTCGACACATTCGGTGAGTTCGCCGACGAAGCGCCCGGCGCGTAGCCGCTGACCGGCGCCGACCCGTCTCCGAAGTTCCAGGTGTAAGTGGCGTAGCTCGGATGTGGCACACCCTGAGCATTGAAGCTGGTGCCGGCGTTGAGCGTGATGTCCGACTCCATGCCGTCGAAGCCGACTATTTCGTTCGCGTTGACCGTGTTTGGCGCGGTGAACTGGGGCACTAGCGAAACACCCGAAATACAGCTGACTCCCGGATAGGGCAGCTCGACGGCAGCAAAGTTGAAGGCCGTATTCAGGTAGTAAAAGCTACCGGCGAGCTGCTGGTTGTAGAGCGTGCCCGCGAACGAGCCTTCCTGCGCACCCACATTGCCGCCCAAGACCGGTGCGAACCAGTCGCGGCACTCGTCGGTCGCCTCGTTCCCGTTTGGATCGCGCCAACCATCGAGCAGCGGGTCGGTGACGATGTTCTGCTGCTCGACCGCGATCTGGTTGACGATCATATCGGCCAGGCCCGTGTCGCACGAGCCATCCGGGCTCGGGCATTTAACCTGATTAGGCTCTTGGGGGTGCGGGCCTTCGAGTAGTTCCGCTTCCAGGATCTTTTTCTGTTCTTCGGGGGACTTTGCTTCGTCTTCAGTCTTTTCCTTGGATCCCTTTTCTTTTTTCTTCTCGACGTTCTCCACCGGTTTGCTGCTGGGATCGTAGCCTCCGTCCTGGCAGTCGAACGCGGATGTCCTGTCGGTCGGAAAGAGATGCCCATCGCCCAGCCCACCGGCCGTCCAGGGAATCACTCCGTAGAGGATCGTGTTTTCGCCGCCGGTGGGGTTGCCGGAGTTGATGTCCGAGTGATAGCTGCAAAAGCTGTGCTTGTAGCTCTTGTAGCCTTCCGGTTCGGCATAGATTTTGGCAGGTTTTTCGTTTTCGACCGTCGCTCTGGCCTTTTCGTCGACTTCGATTTCTTCGATCGAGCCGATGTAGTCGGAGCAATGGCCGGTGGACCCGCCCGCGTCGAGGCACACGGTGACGCCCGGGGGAGTCATCAGGTAGAAGATCGTCCCCATCCCCTTCTGCAGAGAATGCTGGGTGATGAATGCTTCAAGCTCTTTTTGAATCTGCTGATCGGTCAAGCAAACCGGGGTATGCTTGCCTTCTTCTTCGGGCCCGATCAGATCGACGGTTTCCAGCGGGTGGGGGTCTTCGCAGGCAGATTCCGGATACGAGTCGGTGTCGCTGTAAGCACCCTGAAAGGTCGACTTGTAGAGGGCGTGCTGGTTGGCCGCGTCGGTGTATTGCGCGTCGACGGCGAACACATTGCTTAGAGAATTGCTCGCGGCGCCCATTTTTTGCAAGAACGTGTCGATCACGCTCTGCCAGTCGCCATGGTAATTGTCCTTGATCGGATCCCAGTAGATCGCGTAGATCTTGCTGGCATCGACAATCGGGTTACCTTCCCCGTTTGCGAACTTTTCTGGTTCCTCTGGAAATTCCTTGATGTTCAGCGGAGTCCCACCGAGCAAGGTACTACGCGGCTGAAGCCCGGCCTTCGTGGATCCGACTGCCGTCACAAAAGCCCCGGCGGGCGCGTCGGCGAAGAGCAATGCCGTCATCAGCAACGCTGTAAGCACGAGAGCCGCGCGCAACGCGACGGTGCGCAGGGGGAGCGAACGGAAGGTGGTTGCCACGGACCCTTCATCGGCACGCTCGCCCGGTTGCCTTAGCCCCGTGCGGACGGGGCTGCAGCCCGGGTTGCGGGAGGACCTCGACGTTGGGGCTTCGCGCCGTGCGATTGAGGGCTTCGCGCCGTTCGATCGAAGCTTCGCGCCGTGCAATCGAGCGCAGCGGGCCGTTTGGGCAGACGGCGAGCTTGCGGGCCTTGTGTATCGATCGGGGAACGATCATGCTGAGCAGGTGGTCGACCGCGGTTGCCGTCCGTGAGCCAAATCGAGAAACCCTTGAGCGCGCCTGGCGCGCTCAAGCGCGAGGCACTGGAGCTGTTCGCACCGCTCCCCCGCCACTACGACCGCGTGGCGGCGATACTGAGCTTTGGGCAGGATCCACGTTGGCGACGCGCGATGGTGGATCGCATCGGAGCCGAGCCGAGCAACCGGGTGCTCGATGTGGCCACCGGCACAGGGCTCGTGGCACGAGAGCTGGTGCGACGCTATGGATGCGAGGTAGCCGGCCTCGACCAGAGCCCACAGATGCTCGCGCGAGCACAGGCGCGATTGAACGCCGACGAAGCGCTCGCGCGGCGGGTGTCGCTGACGCAAGGAGAAGCCGAGCGGCTGCCGTTCGGCGAGGCCGAGTTCGACCATCTGACGTTCACCTACCTGTTGCGCTATGTGGAGGATCCGGGCGCGACGATGGCCGAGCTGGCGCGGGTCCTGAAGCCGGGCGGACGGATCGCATCGCTCGAGTTCGCGGTACCGCAGAGAGCCGTGTGGCGCCGGCTCTGGCAGCTGTACACGCGTGTGGGCCTTCCGCTGCTCGGCAGCATCGTGTCATCGGAGTGGGCTCACACCGGCCGCTTCCTCGCCACGAGCATTCCCGACTTCTATGCACGCTGTTCGATGTCACGTGTGGTGCAGCTATGGGAGCAGGCAGGGATCGTGGAGGTGCGTGTGCGCAGGATGAGCCTTGGAGGCGGAGTGGTGATGTGGGGCACCAAGCAATACGCCAAGCCCACCGCTGGAAGCGGTGCCGCGGCGACCATGCCCGGAGAGGCAGGCCCCGGTGGCGAGCCCGAGTCGGCTTGAGCGACCGGCCTTCTACGCATTGCGCACCGGCGGATGGCGCGATTACCTAACGCTGCTTCATCCCCCCTACACAGCTTGGCACCTGAGCTATGTGGCAATCGGGGCGTCCGTAGCGCCACACCTCTACGGCTATCGCCTCTTGTGGACGCTTATAGCGTTTCTGCTCGCCGTGGGCGTGTCGGCACACGCGTTGGACGAGCTGCACGGACGACCCCTGCGCACCCAGACATCCGACGGCATGCTCGTAGTCCTCGCGACGCTATCGCTCGCCGGAGCCGTCGCGATCGGCGTAGTCGGTGCCGTGACGATCTCCTACTGGCTACTTGCGTTCGTGGCAGTCGGCGTGCTGTTCGCGCTTGCCTACAACCTCGAGCTGCTCGGCGGGCGTATGCACTCCGACCTCTGGTTCGCCCTCGCATGGGGCGCCTTCCCGGCGTTTACCGCGTTCTGGGTCCAGGCGGGCGAAGTGCGCGCCGATGGCGTGCTCGTCGCCGCAGCCTGCCTGATGCTGAGCCTGGCGCAGCGACGCCTGAGCACGCCCGTGCGCGAGCTACGCCGGCGAACCGTCTCGCTGAGCGGCCAACAGCGACTCCTCAGCGGGCGCACGGTCGAGCTCGATGCGGCCCGCATCGCGGCGCCGATGGAGGGTGCCCTGATGGCCTGCGCAGCCGGATTGGTGCTGCTTGCGGCAGGCCTCGTCGTAGGACGGTTGGCGTGAGCGCCCTAGAACGCGTCGCGAGCTGAGCCGGCGCCCTCGGCGCGGCACAACTCCAAGCTTGCGCGCGACGCGCGTTGGATATAGACGTCGGTGAGTGGATCAGTATCGGGCGTAGCGGCCGTCGCGTCCGGCGCCAGTCGACTGAACCGACCGCCGTGCCCGGTGATCGGCTCCCGCCAGCTGTCGTTCCATGCGCCGGTCGTGCTCCTGCTCGAGGATCCACATTCGGATCCTGCCCTCGACTGATCTCGCTTGCTCTCGTGTCATGGCAACATATTCGTCATCCCACGGCCGCTGCGCTTTGGACGCTCGTCCCAAATAGGCGGACGGCGTCTCGACAAGCGCCGAGAGCGCTTGCGGGCACGAGTATCGTCTGCCTGGTGACCAACATCGGCGACAGCCTGTTTCACAAGGGCCAGCCCGTCTGGGTGATCCAAGGCGATGGCTCCCAGCGAGCCGCCGAGTACGTCGGCGAGGGCGAGATGAGCGCCTGGTTCGGGGGTACCCCTACCGTGATCGTCGTCTACCCCGACGATCACTCGGGGGGAGCGGTGGAAGTCGATCGGGTCATTGCCCGGGAGAAGTAAAGCGACTGCCGCAGTCCAGCCGGCAGGCCAACCGCCCGATGGCCCATGCGGACAGGGGACGATCCAGGATTCGAACCTGGGACCTCTTCCTTATCAGGAGCGCGCACGGGCGGGGCGTGTGGGTCGAATCCGGGTCGCCTCAGCAAATGGCAGGCTTTGCGATCATATCCGCGGGTCCCTGTCGGTCTGATCCGGGCCGCTGAGCTTCCATAAAGCTTCCACAAGGTGGCGCGTTTGAGCCCGGGGAACTCCTCGGATTAGGGCACGCGATAATACGTTTCCGACACTCAGGGATCGTATGCGCGGCCACGCGGCAGGACACGAACGATCGTGATCACGAGCAGTCGGTCCTCGCGTTCGAACCGCACGCGCCAGTCGCCGACTCGCAGCCGGTACTCGCGGGAGCACTGAACCCTCCGATGGCGCGCAGGATGCGCTGTCGTGTCGGCGGGTCGATCCTGCGGAGGTCCTTTCGAGCGCGATCGTCGACAACGACGCGCCAGTGAGACTCACTCACAGGTCGCGGTCAAACTCGGCAATCACGCTCTCGAGCGGCGCCGGCTTGAGGCCCCGTTCACGGTCTGCGTGAGCCTCAGCGACCGCGCGGCGCTCGCTCTCCGTCTCGAGCCGAACCAGGGACCTCTTCCTTATCAGGGACGGGCGGTTTGGGCGGTAGATGGGTCGGAATGCAGCATGGATACTGAGGATTCGCGGCTGGCTGGCGGAGCAGGCCGAGACTCAAAAAGTCCGCGTTTTGCGGTCGATTTCGGGCGATATTGGCAGGGCTGCCATTTGCTCGCGGCCTGTCGCACGGCCTCGAACCGTAGAATCGAACGGTAGGTCGAAGCCGCTCAGGCGGATGCTGGGGGCCAGAACCTTGACCTGGGCCTTGTTGGGGCCGAGGTTCAGCGCAGCGTAGATCACCGAGGGGTCGAGGTCGGCGCCGCCGGGCCATGCGATGGTGCCCAGCTCGTCGTCCACCGTGACCTGCTCGAATACTTTCGGATCGCGCAGGGGCGCGAAGACTTCGGTGTCCAGGAGCGGCGTGATGTCCACGTCCGGACAGACGCGTCGGGCGACCGCTCCGGTTTCGGAAATAGTCCGCGAGGAAGATTACGAGCCGGAGGAAGGCAGCTACAACAATCCAGTGAAGACCCGGCGTCGTCATGGACGACATGGACCGCCGCGACGGCGACCGGAGTGCTTGTTCAAGTTTAGAATTATCCGATTTAATCGTACGGGCTGGCCCACCACGCCCACCCATGAGCCTGGTAGCGCGTGATCTAAACTGGACGTAGGTCTGCTCGGCGACGCCGCAGCAGCACATGAGTTATGGCAACCACCAGGCTGCATACCGTTATCGACGTTCTTGACAACGCCCTAGACGGAGACCTCACCAGTGAGCGGGTCCATCAGCTAAGCCTGGCAGAGATTCACGACCTATACGAGTCGGTTAACGACTTTTACGACGCATGGGACCCAGCCCCACCGCCTGATGGTGCATTGCGCACACATCTCGGCGGATGGGTCGCACGTTGTCCAGACCACGGCGCGGCGCGTGACCTGCTCAACAGCGCCCTCCTCTACGCGCACGAAGTGGTCGTGTACGACCCGCTCGCAGCCTACTTTCAGCCGGGTCGATCCAGACTTCGACCACTTCCCGCTGTTCGAGGGATCGGAATAGATATCCAGGCCAGCTCGGTCCATCTTGAGGCAACTGCTGGCTATGAGCGCTTTGCTGATGAGCTTGACGCCCACCACACCAACCTGTCCGCCGCAGTCCGGCAAGTTGCGCAGCTCGCGCCCCTGATCCGATCGGGCGCGGTGCTCCTAGTGCCGCATCTGCGGTTGGTATTGGCAAGACAAGATGCAATCCATACTGCCGTTCGCCACATGATCAAGGACGATGAGTATCGCGCGCTCCTTGCTTCACCGATCGATCGCCCTCCCCTCACCCAAGACGACGGAACACGAGTCTCGTTTAGCGTCGCTGCGCCGCGCACGCGCTCCGACCAGCTCATGCAGGAGGCAGGCGACGCTGCGTACTATCTTGCCCGCACGCTGGCAGTTGCCGGCGCCGCCGGCGCCTCCTACCTTCCCCCCTCGGGTACCGAGTGGGCACTGTACGAGCAGCGCCTTCGAGTGCTTGGTCAGACGCTCAGACGGGAGACCCGGCGCGACCTTTACGTAGCACCCGCGCTTTCGTCTTCCGACCTACCGCTACTTCACGCACTAGACCCGAGTACCCTTGTCGCAGCGCGAGCGCAGGAGGAGGCTTTCGAGGATTGGCGAACGGCGCTGCGACGCGCTACACAGCATATCCGCACACTACCCTCCGACGGAGAGGAGTTCGTCTCGGAGGCTAGGGACGTCCTTGCGGACGAGCTGGGTCCCGTCTCGAAAGAGGTGGCGCAGGCCACTCGACGGAGCAAGGTGCTGGCGGACTCGGCTAAGGACTCGTGGCTCAGGATCGCCTGTGGTGCTGCAACCACTGGTTCAGTTGCCGTAGCTGCTGGGTCTTCGATGTTGCCTGTAGCTGGAGCCACCGCTGGAGGCATGCTGTCGTGGCTCGCAACATCCCTCTTTGGTCGCCAGCAGACGGGACACCGCGCCGTCGTCGCCCATCTCGTGCATGCCCGTAGCGGCAATCCTGATGCTCCTGACACCGTTGAAGAGGACTGGCCAATAAGAGAAGACTTGGTCATTAGTCCAAAGCGTTAGGAGCGACGCTCCCTGCTCCCGGCGATTGAGCAGCAAATGGGCAGCACCCTCGATTGTTCCTCCTTCGGCGAGAAGATCGCGCTACACACAGCCAGCCGAAATAGTTCTGGAGAGCCTGATCTCACGATGGGCGATCCAGGATTCGAACCTGGGACCTCTTCCTTATCAGGCCACGCGCCGTTTGCGCCGGAATCGTCGGGATCGCCGGTGTTTGTTGAAGATGCCGCCGTCCGGCCTACGTCTTGGATACGGCAGGATTTGGCGCGATCCGGTGGGGTTTGGGCAGCGTATCGGGGGTGCTGCCCAAAGGATCGGATCGAGGCGGACGCCACGCTTGAGGCCAGCTCAGCGGATAGTGCGAGGACAGTGGGGGCCAAATCAGGGTCCTTGAGAAAGAACACCTATGCCGACCATCACCAAGACCGAGGCCGCAGCGAAGCTCACGGGAAAAGCCACGGGCAGCTTCCTGGCGGCGAGTCAGCCCGCCCGCACAACCGCACAGCTTAAAAAGGAGTCGATGCCCGACTGGGGATTGAAGTTCCTGGCCGAGCTACAACTGCGGGGCACCGTCACGGCGGCTTGCAAAGCGGCCGATGTCGGCAGGCGCACCGTCTATGACGAGCGTGCCCGCAATCCATTGTTCGCGGCGATGATGGGCGAGACCGTCGAGCATTGTGTTGAAGCGGTCGAGACGACACTCTATGAACGCGCGGTTGCAGGAGGCACCACAGAGATGATCTTCTTCCTGAAGTGCCGCAAGCCCGAGGTCTATGGCGACAAGCTCAGAGCGGAGAAGATCGAGCAGATTCGCCTTGAGGCACGTCAGCAGGTGCTCGCCGAGCTACGCGCCGAGATCAATACGCTCACGCCAGCAGCGCGGAAGGCACTTCTGGCGGCTGTCCCAAACGCTTGACGATCCGTCTCGCTCGCCCACGTAGCGCTTGAATAGTGCTCAGGCGCGCGGCACCATCGGCCAAGCCGGGGCGCGCGAAGGGTCCGTGCGATGTCGCTCGTTTACATCCCAACGAGCAGATCGCTTGCCGGGATATCGAGTGCTTTGGCGAGCCGGATGATCGTGATTAGGCCGGGGTTACGTCGGCCGCGCTCGATGCGGTTGACCTCCGTGGGATGAAGCTCGGCGACATGGCCGAGAGCTTCTTGGGTGAGCCCGGCGCGTTCTCGGGCTGATCGGAGGTTGTCTCCGAACGTCGAGCGTGGGTCCTCTGCATCGGGCATGGGCATAGCCCGGCACCCTCAACGGACCTGACCGATACCTCAATAGGGAATCTGTCAGGATACGGCCTCCGACGCGAAGCCGCATGTCGAATCGTTCGGAATACGGGCAATAATGGGTGATCTAGTGGAAACGGTCGGCGAGGACGCCGCACAGCACTACCGTCGCAAGCTCGATGAGGCTGGCACGCTGCGTGTGCGGGCAGGCGAGTTGATGAGCGCCTTCGGGTTCACGGACATGGCACGCGAGACACGAGAGTCAGTCGCGGACATGTTGTGGGAGGCGGGTCTGCGAACCGAACCACCGTTGGGTGGTTCTCGAATCAGAAGGCGGTCAAAGCTAAAACTCATGCCCGCCAATGCTGGCCTGGTCGAGGCGCGGTACGCAATCAACCCAGTAGGTACGGCGATGGCCGTCGTTGGCGGCCTGCTGTTTGCGCTCGCATCGTTCCTGCCGCTGGATGAGCCCGGCGGCGCATTCGCTCGCGTACAGAGCAACAGCCTAATCCAGCACAGCGAATGGTGGCTCCTGATCGTTGGCGCAGCCATATTCGTCGTTGCTCTGCGCAGCTATACAAGCGGACAGCGCAAACAAGCGACGAGCGTCCTTGTCTTGAGTGTGATTGCTGTGGGCATGGCAATCTACGTCGCACAGAACACGGGCCTGCGAACGCTCTATCCGATCGGTCTCAGCGGCGAACCCGAAGAAACCGGGGCAGGGACCGTCGTTCCACTCGGGATCGCTATATACGTCGCCGGTGCAGGCGCTCTGCTTGCCCTACTCGGTGGCTGGACAATGCGAACCTCAGAGATCGTCACAGCGTCCGAGGACGAGGCGACTCAGCGTTGCCCGACTGCGCAGAGACAATCCTCGCGGCAGCGCGCGTCTGCAAGCACTGCGGATATCGACTCGACGTCCCCTGACGAATAAACAGAAACGAGGCATATGAAATCACTCGAAATGGTGCGCACGAAATACCGACGGCTACGCTTGTTGACCCCTAGCGTTGGGCTTGCTATGGCAGCATACCTGGTACTGGCAACCACATGTAATGCCTCTGTACATCGTGGCGAAATCGCCTTTACTGAACCGATTACCCCACCTGCTCTTGGAGGCCCTGCCGTTCCTATTACACAACGCACCGAGTATTACCATCGCGTCGGTGTTGTGTATGACGATCAGAACGGCAACCTAACCTTGAGCGTAGAGCTATTCGCGCCAGAACACTGGGAACCGAGCCTCGGCCCTGTCCATTTCACAGCCGGACCCACATGTACCGACGAAGAACTCACCGGGACATTCAGCACAGAACCCGACGTCGAAGAACAAATAGATGCGAACAGCGGCTATCCCCCTACTGGGATACCCCCTCTGAGGGGAAGCGCTAGCGTTCGCGGATTCGAAGGGTCTGCAACTAGCACTGGGAGTTACGCAAACCAAGAATTCGTGATCACGTTTCACGATCCCGGATTGGTGGGTCGTCAGTGGCGCTGCATAAGGATCAACGAAGAAGACGAAATCCATACAGACAATTGGCCTCTACCGCCTAGTCCAGCCCCCATCCTAAAGGCTTATGCCGCCACCTTCCACGCCTATTATTTTGGCCCAAGCTTGGCCGTATGCGCTCACCTTACAAACCACGCTCAGCGCGTATTCCAAGGGCACACAAAGAGCTGTACGGCGGCTGCCACACAAATCCGTCGTGAACTGCGTTCTCATATAGAACCTCATGCGTGGCGGCAAATGCAGAGTCGCCTTGTCGCCTCGGTTAGAGTTCTGAGCATCAGTGCTTCCCGAGCAACGACTGTCGAGACGCTTGAAGACCCACCGGCACATATCAGTCTCGTATATAGCCCGGGGGGATGGCTTTTTGCTTCTAACGCACCGCTTGTGTGAGACGCAAGGTAGGCGGGTCTAAGTTAACTCATATCGGGGCGAGGCTCAGCCTCACATCAGCCCACTCGTAGGTCAGCTAGAAAGCTCAAGCATGATCTTCCGCTGTGTCTATTCGGGTCCCGAGGCAGGCCGCTCGATGCCAGTCCTAGCCGGTCGATCTCTCGGTGTCTTGCAGCTAAAGCCCGGATAAATTTTTTGGTTGCATGGCCGAAATGGTCCTCCGTGCGGCGGAGGATAGTATGACAACCAATACACACGCCGCAACCACACCCAACCGGGGCCTTCGCCTCCGTGAAGCTCGCGAGAGCGCCGGTATAACCCGTGTCACCCTTGCCGGACTAGCCGGCTGCTCACTCGGGGCGCTTGCCTCCATTGAGCAGGGAGCAGTCCCGCGACGCTCTGCCGTACTGGAGCGAGCCTGGGCTGCACTCGACAGGCTCAGCGCCCAGTTGCCCGACAAGCCAGTTATCGCTGGCGACCTCACTACAAACAGATCGAGCGCCGACCCACGACGCCCGATCAACACGGCCAATGGTGGTGGCCGCGATGTCGGATCAAGTTAGCGCACGCCCAAGACATGCCGCGCTCACGCCTGGCGCCCCGATCCGATTCCTCGATGTGGCGAACATGGTCGCCACACCTCCGCCCCCTGTTCCATGGCTTGCACCACCCATGCTGCCCCGCGCAGCGCTCACGGCTCTTTACGCACCTGGCGGTGATGGGAAGTCGCTGCTGTCGATGGCTCTCGCTGTTGCAATCGCATATGGGAGCGAACTCGCCGGGATCGAGTGCAAACACGGCATGACCGTCTACCTCGACGCCGAGAATGGCGAATCCGAGATACATCGGCGTATTTATATGCTCGGAC
>DATHNH010000047.1:0-8889 GCA_035486255.1 Solirubrobacteraceae bacterium
CTGCTCGTCGGGCACCTCGTGGCTGGCGACATCGCCATCATCGACCATCTCGATATCGATCGTGTATCCGCCGAGGAGCTGATCGCCGCGGGCGCGACGGCGGTGCTCAACTGTCGCGCCTCCACCAGCGGCAGCTACCCCAACTTGGGCCCACAGCTGCTTGTCGAAGCTGGTGTGCTGCTTGTCGACCTGCCTGACGATTCCCTGTTTCACTCGCTCTCCGACGGCGATCCGATAACCGTGCAGCTGACACCACCGGCCACGTGTGGCGAAGTGCTCTACAGAGGCCGGCAGCTCGTATCGGGCGTCGTGCTCGACTTGGCCCGAGTGCGGGCCGAAACCGAGGCGCGCCGCCGTGAGATAGGCGACGCGCTCGAGCGCTTCGCGCACAACACGATCGAGCACATGCGCGAGGAGCGCGAGCTGCTCGCCGGCAGGATAGATCTGCCCCGCTTCCGCACCGACTTTCGCGACCGCTCGGCGCTGGTGGTCGTACGCGGCGTCGACCATCAGCGCGATCTGCGGGCCCTGAAGCCCTTCATCAGGGACACTCGCCCGGTGCTCGTGGCAGTCGACGGTGGCGCCGACGCTTTGCTCGAGGCCGGTCTTACGCCGCACATGATCGTCGGCGACATGGACTCGGCAAGTGAGCTCGCGTTGCTCCCCGCGCGCGACGGCAAGACCGAGCTGGTCGTGCACTCCTACCCGGACGGACGCGCGCCGGGCAGGCATCGCCTGGAAGAGCTCGGCGTACCCTTCAAGCTGGTGCCGGCTCCAGGCACCAGTCAGGACGTGGCGATGCTGATCGCCGCCGAGAAGGGCGCGCGCCTGATCGTGACCGTCGGATCGCAGTTCAACCTCGTCGAGTTCCTGGACCGCAACCGCGAAGGCATGTCCTCGACCTTCCTCACGCGCCTGCGCATAGGCGAGATCCTCGTGGATGCAAAGGGAGTCAGCCGTCTGTACCGACCCATGCCCGGACTCGCCCCGCTCGTCGTGGTGATCGCGGCCGGCATGATTGCTCTGATCGCGGTCGTATGGATGACTCCGGCGCTACGCGACGTGGCAGACCTACTATGGCTCAAGCTTCAATTGCTGTTCGGCTCCAGTAGCTGACGGATCGCGAGATCCATCTATTCTGCTGTCGCCGGTCCTGAAGCCCAAACCCCATGTTCGACTATCGCTATCACGCGCTTTCGCTTGCTGCCGTGCTGTTCGCGCTTGCCGTGGGGATTCTGATCGGG
Source organism: Solirubrobacteraceae bacterium (assembly GCA_035486255.1). Taxonomy (GTDB): domain Bacteria; phylum Actinomycetota; class Thermoleophilia; order Solirubrobacterales; family Solirubrobacteraceae; genus Palsa-744. Next base: position 1,245 of record DATHNH010000047.1, read on the forward strand.
GTGGCGATCGGTGACTCCAATCTCGTGTCCTCGGCGCAGGACGGGATCGTCAAGAACCTGCGCTCTGAAGTCGGCGACTCCCAGCACGACCTGGAACAAGTAGGCGCTCACCTCTCAGAAGAGGAAACGCTCGCGGTCGATCTTTGGCCGTTCGCGGTTCATGACCTGCTCGTCGGAAAGAACATCGGCCTCGTGTTCCTCGGCGACTCCTCCGACGAGATCGACTCGCTCGTGCGCGACGGCGTGAGCGAGGCCGGTGGCAGCGTCAAGGCTGTGGTGGCGGTGCGTGAGCCGCTGGACACCGCCGGCGTCGCGGCCCAGGCGACGGGCTACCGCTACACCGCGCTCGCCTCGGACCCCGCGCTCGTCAAGGAATTCGGGGTGCGCATCGGACGGCAGCTCGTCAGCGGCGGGCAGCTGCTCGAACGGGTGCACACGAGGCTGTTGAGCTCCTACGACGGCGAATTGGGCAAGCTGGAAGGTTTGGTTCTCGTGCGCGCCGATCCGGCCGCTACGAGCGAACAGGCGGCCAAGGACACCGCCGAATTCAACGCGGGCCTGATCGAGGGAGTCGCCTCGGAAGGGGTGCCCGTCGTGGGCGTCGAGCTGACCACGACAGAACCGTCCCAGGTGCCTTGGTACAAGACCGAAAACCTGGCAAGCGTTGACGATCTGGACACGGTCGCCGGGCGTGCGGCGTTGGCGTTCGCGCTCGCGGGCGACCACGGCGCGTACGGCACCAGGTCGACGGCCGACGCCTTGCTCCCATCGGTGCTCGCCTCCTCGAGCTCACACTGAGGAGCTCGAAGAGCGCTCGGGATCCTGTCAAACGGTCCAAGCGCGCCGCGCTTGGATGTCGAGACCGGCTGGCGCGTGTCCGCGCATGCCGCTAATTTGCGTCGGTGCACGCGCTCCCGTTCGTATTGGCCACCCTCTGCGCGGCCGGCCTTGCCTCACCGTTGCTGCACGCGTTGTACGAGAGCGGGCACGTCAAGGCCAACTACCGCGAACACGCTGTCGCGTTCCCCTTTGGCGTGCTGAGCGTGCTGGGCGCGCTGCTTGCGCTCGTGCCGCTCGCGCTGCTGCAACGATTGAAAGTTGCCGACGTGCTCCATCCCGAGACGCTGACCGTCGCCGTGTACGTGCTCGGCGTCGCATTCCTCGGTCTCCTCGACGATGCGCTCGGGGGAGAGCCGCGTGGCTGGCGCGGCCACGGGCAGGCTGTAATGCGCATGCGCTTCTCCACCGGTGCACTCAAGGCGGCTGGATCGCTGGGGTTGGCGCTGTATGCGACGAGCTACGCGGGACTCTCGACCGGACGCTGGCTGCTCGCGAGCGCCGTGCTCGTGCTTGCCACCAACGCCTTCAACTTGCTCGATCTGCGTCCGGGGCGAGCGACCAAGATGTTCGTGCTGCTCGGCGCCGGTCTCACGGTCGGCTCGGCTAGCCTGCGGCCGCTTTGGGCGCTGGGCCTGTTTGTGGGGCCGGCGCTCGTCGCCGGGGTGTATGACCTACGCGAACGAGTGATGCTCGGTGACACCGGAGCGAACCTGCTCGGAGCCCTCGCGGGCCTGTGGTTGGTGCTTACGCTCTCGGTGCTTGGACAGACAATCGCGCTCGGAGTCCTTCTCCTGGTCACGGTCTATGGTGAGTTGCGCTCGATCTCGAGCCTCGTCGAGAGGATTCCGCTGCTACGCCAACTAGACTCTCTGGGCAGGCCGCAGGGCCTTCCAAGATGACTTCGCCTCACTCAGACCGCCACGCACAGGCTCCGGCCAAGACCCGGTTCATATTCGTCACCGGCGGTGTTGTGTCCTCGCTTGGGAAGGGGATCGCCGCCGCGTCGATCGGGCGGCTGCTCGTAGCTCGCGGGCTGACCGTGGGCCTGCAGAAGTTCGACCCTTACATCAACGTCGATCCGGGCACGATGTCTCCGTACCAGCATGGTGAGGTGTTCGTCACGGAGGACGGCGCCGAGACCGATCTGGACCTGGGCCACTACGAGCGCTTCACCGATGCCAACACGAGTCGCGCCTCCAATGTCACCGCCGGGGGCATCTACGACACCGTGATTCGCCGCGAGCGCCGCGGTGATTATTTGGGTGGCACGGTGCAGGTGGTGCCGCATATCACCGACGAGATAAAGCAGCGAATCGCGCTGATCGCCGAGTCCACCGACGTGGATTTTGTCATCACCGAGATCGGCGGCACCGTCGGCGACATCGAGTCGCTTCCGTTTCTCGAGGCTATCCGTCAGTTCCCGGTGGACGTCGGCAGGCGCCGCTGCATGTTCATCCACCTGACGCTCGTCCCCTACATAGGCCATGCCGGTGAGTTGAAGACCAAGCCCACGCAGCACTCCGTCAACGAGCTGCGGCGCATCGGAATCGCGCCGGATATGCTCATGTGTCGCTCCGAGGGCCCGCTCTCGACGGACATCCGCAAGAAGATCGCCTTGTTCGCGAGCTTGCCGGCTGACGCGATCGTCTCCGCTCGCGACGTCGACAACATCTACAAGGTGCCGCTCGTGTTTCGCGAGCAGGGTGTGGACGACTTCATTCTCGAGCACTTCGCGCTGGAGGCGCCTGCACCCGAGCTATCGAAGTGGCAGGAGCCGATCGAGCGAGCCGAGCAGGCGCAGCGCACGGTGCGCATCGCGCTCGTCGGCAAGTACGTGCAGCTCGAGGACGCCTATCTATCGGTCTGCGAAGCACTGCGTCACGCGGCGGCGCTTCAAGGCGCCCGCGTGCGGATCGACTGGATCGACTCCGAGCACCTGGAGGCGCGTGGCGCCGCGGATGGCGATGACCCGCGCAGTGCTCACGAGCTGCTCACGAGCGCCGACGGGATCCTGATCCCGGGCGGATTCGGTGGGCGGGGAATCGAGGGCAAGATCGCGGCTGCGCGAATCGCGCGCGAACAGCGAATCCCCTACTTGGGAATCTGCCTCGGCATGCAGGTCGCCGTCGCCGAGTTTGCCAGGCATGTGGCGGGGATGGAGGGCGCCAACTCGACCGAGTTCGATATCGAGACGCCCTATCCCGTCATCGACCTGCTGCCGGAGCAGAAGGAGGTGGCCGACCTCGGCGGCACGATGCGCCTGGGGGCCGATCCGATCAAGCTGCACGAGGGCTCTCGCGTGAGGGAGGTCTACGGCGAGGCGGTCGTGTACGAGCGCCACCGCCATCGCTATGAGGTCAACAACCTGTTGCGCAAGCGCCTTCAGAGTGCGGGCTTGCGCATCTCGGGGACCTCGCCCGACGAGCGCCTCGTGGAGGTCGTCGAGCTCGACGAGCATCCCTTCTTCGTCGCGTCGCAATTCCATCCCGAGTTCAAGTCGCGCCCGGAGCGCCCCGCTCCGCTGTTCGCGAGCTTCGTCGCGGCGTCTTTGCAACGGCCGGAGGAGCGCGTGGGAGGCGACCGCACGCTCGCGGGCCGCTCGTGAGCACAGAAGACGCGACGGCAGCCGCTCTCGCGGCGCCGGCGCACGCGGTGCGCGTCCATGTGACATTTCATGCCGCCGACGAGCCTCATGCGCAGGCGGTGGTGGCGAAGCTGATCGACAGTGCACACGAGATCGCCAACTTGCCCGAGTGCGAATGCGACGTTGATGTGAGCGTCGAGACCTCGCCGCTCGAGCGCTCACCGGCCTCAGCGGATGCCGGCGGCGCACCGCCGCGCGGACGTCCGCCAAAATCCTGACGAGCACTGATGCTGAAGCTGCGCCGAGCAACCGTCCTGCAGGCGGGACCCGTCGACGGTCCCGAGCAGGACCTCACAATCTCCCTGGCAGGCGAGCGCCGCTCGGCGATCGCGGACGTCGGTTTGCTGGGCGCGAGCGAGCAGGGCGACGAGGTGATCGTCAACGTGCAGGCGCGCGACCTCGGTCTGGGCTCGGGCGGCTTTGACATCGTGCACGTGAATCTCACGCGCGGCCTCTCTGCGGACGGGCGCGACGGCGCTCACGTGATGAAGCTCAACTACACGAGCATGCAGCACGCGGTCGAGCCGGTGGAGGACGAGCTCGTGCGACTGCCGCTCGAGCAACCCGTCGCCGTGCTCGCTTTGCACGGTCAACTTGCCGCGGTGGCTTGGGCTTTCGCACAGGCAAGGCCTGCGGCGCGACTCGGGTTCGTGCAGACCGCGGGCGGCGCGTTGCCGGGCGGGCATTCGCGGACCGTGCGCGCGCTGCGCGAGCGCGGCTTGCTCGCCGGCCACTTGACGGCCGGCGCGGCATATGGGGGGGAGGCGGAGGCAGTGAGCACAGCCGGAGCGCTGCACCACGGCTTGCGCACGCTCGGCTGGGACGCGGCCGTGTGCGGCCCCGGTCCCGGGATCGTGGGCTCGAGCTCCTCACTCGGCCATGGCGGCATGAGTGCCCTGGACTCGGCCCACACCGCGATCGCGCTCGGCGCGCAGGCATTGCTCGTGGCTCGCATGTCCTCCGCCGACGGGCGCCCGCGTCACCGCGGCATCTCCCACCACACGCTGACGGTGCTCGACCTGCTGCTCGAGCCGGTGACGGTGGCGCTGCCGGCGGGAATACGCTCGCCGGCTGGAGCCGACCTGCGCGCGCGCCTGGGCTCGGTATTCGGGTCCTCCGCAGGGCGCACCAAGCCGCAGTTGGAGCTGGAGGTCGACCGCCCTGCGCGCATGGCGCGCCATGATTGGCGGCGAGCGCCCGTCGACATGCCCACCTACCTGGCAAGCGGATTGCCGGCCGACACGATGGGTCGCATGCTGATCGAGGACCCGTTGTTCTTCGCGGCGGCGCTCGCGGGCGGAACGGTGCTCGCCGAGCTATGCGAGCGAGTCGAGGGCCGAATCGAGGGCCAAGTCGTCTAAGAACGTCTTTTCAAAATGAGCTTCGTGGCGGGCGTTCATGGATTGTGAAGGGCTGGGGTGTAGAGCTCATCTTTTGAATGGTCTGTAGGACACCCCCCTTTTGTGAACCTGTAGATAAAGATTAGGTACCAAAATAATCCCTCAGGCCCCAATAAATCCCTCAGCCCCACAACAAGGGGTATCGAGACGTGCGGGTCATTTTGAAGACCTTCCAGGAGCTGACAGGGCCGTGCGCCGAGACCGAATGCCCAGTTCGGGTTGAGAGAGCACTTGCATCGTCAAGGAGCGCGACGGCTCGTCTCGAAGTGTGCAGGGTGGGCGATTCTCAGCTGCTTGTTGCGTCGCGCGCGGTACGTATCCAACAGCTGACGCTCGATTTCCTCGCCTACCTCGAGCTCGAGCGCGGGCTGTCGCGCAACACACTGCACGCCTACCAGTCTGACCTTGCGCAGCTTGGTGCGTTCCTGACGGCCCGCGGAGTCACGCCGCTCGCTGCTCAGCACGGCGATCTGGCAGCGTTCCTCTCGGAGCTTGCCAGTGGTGGGGGGCAGCGCGCGCCGGTGGCGGCCGCTACGTTGCAGCGCAAGGCGGCGTGTCTACGGTCCTTCTACCGTCACCTTCGTCGCGAAGGCTTGATCGAGCACGACCCGACCGCCGACCTGCGGGGGCCGCCGAAGACAAAGCGACTGCCGAAGGTCCTCTCGCGCGAGCAGGTGGCAAAGCTGCTCGTCCAGCCAAGTGGCAGCCTGCCGCTGGCGTTGCGCGACCGGGCGCTGCTGGAGGTGATGTATGCCTGTGGGTTGCGCGTCTCCGAGACGATCGGGCTCGAGCTTTCAGATGTGGACTTGGAGGAGGGACTGCTGCGCGCCTACGGCAAGGGCTCCAAGGAGCGGATCGTGCCGGTCGGGCGACGGGCGGTGAGTGCGCTGGAGCTCTACCTCGCGCGCGGGCGTCCGCTGCTCGTCGGCGTCCGCGTAGAGCGGAGTCTGTTCGTGAACCATCGCGGCGCCGGCCTCACGCGTCAGGGCCTGTACAAGATCATCCAAAGCCATGCACGCACAGCGGGTCTGGACGAGTCGATGACGCCGCACACGCTGCGTCACACGTTCGCTACGCACCTGCTGGCGGGAGGCTGCGATCTGCGCTCGTTGCAAGAGATGCTCGGTCACGCCGACTTGGCCACCACGCAGGTCTATACGCACCTGTCGGCCGAACGCTTGAAGGACGCCTACTTCGATGCGCATCCGCGCGCGCAGACAAGACCGAGGAATACGCCCATCTGATCGACGCAAACCACCTCTCTTTCGCGGCGGCCCTATGCTGAGATGCTGCATGCCCGAGCTCCCCGAGGTCGAGACGATCAGGCGCCAGCTGGCGCCGCTGGTCGAGGGACGCACATTCGAGCGCGTGCTGATCCTCGACGAGCGTTGGTGTCGTCCGCTGGCCGCCGGCGAAATGACCGATGCGCTGGAAGGCAGACGCGTGGAGAGGCTTGGCAGGCGTGGCAAGTACCTCCTCTGGAGCCTCAGCGGAGATGTGCATCTCGCCCAGCATCTGCGCATGACAGGAACCGTGCTTTGCGACCCCGCCCCGGAGCAGACGCACGTGCGGGCGCGGATCGAGCTGGACGACGGAATGCCGCTTGCGATCGTCGATCCACGCAGGTTCGGCACGGGCGAGCTGCTACTGGGCGATGACGCGCTCGAGGCGTTCTTTGCGGCGAGACTCGGCATGGAGCCGCTGGACGAGCGTTTCACCGCAGAGCATCTGCGGGCGCTCGCGCGCGGACGCACGGCGCCGATCAAGGCATTCCTGCTCGACCAGCGGCGCATGGCCGGCGTCGGCAACATCTATGCGGACGAGGCACTGCACCGGGCCGAGATTCACCCACGGCGGCGCGCGGGGCGCTTGAGCTCAGAGCAATACGCGCGGCTACGCGAGGCCGTCGTATGGGCGCTCGAGGCCGGCATCGAGGCACGCGGGGCGACGATCGACGACTTTCGTCATGTCGACGGCGTTTGGGGCTCGTTTCAGGACCGCTTCCAAGTGCACAGGCGTGAGGGAGAGCCATGCGCACGCTGCGGTACGACGATCGTGAAGATGGTGGTGGCGGGGCGGGGGACGTACGTGTGCGAGACCTGCCAGCCGGCTCCACACGCTCGCCGGAGAGCTTCGCGCTAGACGCGCAACCGGGCATGGGTCGGAGGCACGGAGAGCTGACACTCCCATGCGCTTGGGGCGCACCGGAGAAGGCATCGGGATGAACGACTAGGCGGCGAGCAGCTCGTCGAGGCGGCCGCTCTCCACGGCGCTGAGCATCTCCGAGTAGCCGCCAAGTAGCTCCTCGCCTATGAGTACCTGCGGGAAGGTCATCATGCCCGTGCGCCCGGCAAGCTCGACGCGCCCGGCGACGTCCTTGGAGAGGTTGATCTCCGAGAACTCCAGGCCATGCGCCTTCAACAGCCCCTTCACGCGGGCGCAAAACGAGCATGGCTCGGTTGTGTAGACGGTTATCTGCCTGGAATCATTCATTACTTCATAAAATATAGCAACGCCATGTCATGGATTGTCAAAGCGGTCCTCACAGTTCCGCGAGCGCCAGCTTCAGTCGGCTGCGAGCGCGGCTCGCCGACGAGTAGATCGCGTTCTCGGATGCCTCGGGATCGATCTCTCGAGGGGTCTTGTCGTTCGTCAAGCCAAGGAGCGCCATACGCTTCCTCGGCGGCAGTCGCCTGATCACCGCGGCGATCAGGCTGACCCTCTCGCGTGCGAGCACCACCTCCTCGGGTCCCGGCTGATC
>DATHNH010000048.1:0-6774 GCA_035486255.1 Solirubrobacteraceae bacterium
AAAGGGGGGGGGGGGAGTGTCCTACAGACCATTCAAAGATGAGCCCTATACCCCATCCCTTCACGATCCATGAACACCCCGCCCCGGAGCTCATTTTGAAAACGTTCAAGCCGAAACCGTTGAGATCCGGCTTATGGCAGCAAGCGCCGGCGCCGCGAGCGGCGATGGTCGCGTGCGAGCCGGCGCTCGTGGCGTGCTTGAAGCCGCGCCTCCACCACGTCGATGTCCGAGCCCGGGCCCAGCAGCATGAAGCCGTCGCGCAGCGCCGGCAGCAGCGTGAAGAGAATCACCCAGATCGGCCAGAAGGCGCCGCTGGCACCCGCGACGATCCAAACGCCGACGCAGATCAGCGACAGGGTGAGCGAGCCGCTCGCCTCGTGCACAAGGCGCCGTCGGAGCTTCGACTTGCGCTCGACTAGAGCCAGTTGGGCCGCGAGTGTGCTGACCGGAAGGTCGGTGCGCAGCGCGTCGAGGTCGGCGCGTGTGCGCGCGGCGTAGACGGCCTCGAGGCGCTGCTCGTACTCCTCGGCTGTGAGCCGGCCGGCGACGGTGTGCTCGTGCAGCTCCTCGACAAGCCGCTCGCGCTCTGCGTCGGAGACACGTATCTGGCCAGGATCGGGCATATCCAAAATGTAGTCGGAGTAGCCTCTTGGTTCATGTCCGCCGAGGATGACTTCGACCTCTCCGCAGCCGGGCTGCGTGCCGATGGCTCGGATCTGCGCATCTCGGTTGCCGTGCTCGCGAGCAAGCTGGAGAGCTCGCTGCCCGCGCGCACACGCGTGGAGCGCCACGGCGGCGGCTTGCTCGGGCGCGGCGAGAAGCACGTGCGTCGCGTCGAGGTCAACCTCGGGGAGACCTCATACGAGCTGACCGTCGATGGCGACCGTGTGCAGGGCAGTCGCGAGCGCAAGGTCGGCGGCATCGCGATCAAGCGCGAGCAGCTCGACGCGGGGCAGTGGGTCAGCGAGCTCGCCGCCCAGCTGCGCGAGGAGGCCGAGCGCAGCGCCGAGGCGCGAGCGGCACTCGAGAAGCTGGTCGGATGAGCCGCACCTGCATAACGGGACGCGAGACGCGCCTGTGAGCACAGAGGACTCCGATCCGCAGACACGCGCGCCGTTGGTGGAGGACGAGCAGGAGCAGGAACAGTCGCTGAAGCGAGTTGAAGCGGGCGGGATCCCGCTGGCAGCCGAGCGACGCTTGCGTGAGCTCGGGGAGCGCGGCGGCGCGTTCACCTCAGATCTGTCGGTGGGCGACTTCGCGTTGTGTAATCAGCTGGGGCTGAAGCCCGTGTCGCAAGTGATGGGCAGCTCGATCTACCAGGTCGGCTACCAGACAACGCCGTGGCCGTCGGCGATGGGCGGCGGCTTTATGTTCGAGATGCAAGCCCTCTCGGAAGCTTGGAACGAGGTGCGCGAACTCGCGCTGGGACGCCTTGCACAGGAGGCGAGCCATGTTGGGGCAAGCGCCGTGGTGGGCGTGGATCTGCGCACCGGCGAGCACGACTGGGCCGAAAATGCGATCGAGTACGTGGTCGTCGGGACTGCCATTCGCCACGAGGACACACCCAAGCCCGGTGACACGCAGCCCAGCGGCGCACGGAGCAGCGGCGATGGTCCGACAGCCCGTAGCGGAGGGCATCGGCGCGGCGCCCCTGTCCTGACGGAGCTGTCAGTCGCCGACTACGCAAAGCTGCTCAGCGCCGGTGTGGAGCCGCTTGGGGTGGTTGCCTGGAGCTCGGTGTTCTTCGTCGGGGCGTCCTACTCGACGCAGATGATGAGCGGCGTCGGCGGCCTGGGCTTCACCCAGAACCAAGAGCTGCCCGAATTCACCCAGGGCGTGTACAGCGCCCGCGAGAGCGTCGTCGAGCGTCTGACCCACCAGGCGGCAAAGCTCGACGCCGGCGGCGTGATCGGCGTGCGCATCGCGCACGCCATCCAGAGGACCACTGTCGGTGCCGGCACCTATTCGCGCGGCGGGCTGATGGTGACCTTCCATGCGATCGGCACCGCAATCCGTGAGGACAGCGCGACGATCCCGTATGCACCCGAGACGATTGTCGACCTTACGACTTGAGAAGAGGACCAAGCAATGAGCGCGAGCGGAAGGAGTCGGAGAATGAGGCCAAGACGAGGAGCACGAGAATGAGCGATGTCGAGGAGAGCGAGAGCGCCTACGACCCCACGTCGCTCGAGGGCGTTCCCGAGGCGGGAAGGGCAAGGCTGCAACAGAACCGCGCGGGACTGTTCACCTCAGACCTGAGCGTGAACGAGTTCCTGTTGATCAAGCAGGCCGGCTTCGATCCCGTCGGGCTCGTCGTCGGCAGCTCGATCTACCACATCGGCATTCAGGTGGCCGGCTGGAAGAAGAGCCAGGAGATGACGGTCCTCTCCGAAGCCATGTACGGCGCCCGCCAGCTGGCGATGACTCGTATGGAGGAGGAGGCCGACCAGCTCGGGGCCGACGGCGTCGTGGGCGTGCGCCTGGACATAGGGCGCTACGAGTGGGGCCAGGACATGGCCGAGTTCATCGCGATCGGCACCGCGGTCAAGCACCGCGAAGGCGTGCTGCACCGCGCTCCCAATGGCCGCCCGTTCACCAGCGACCTCTCGGGTCAGGACTTCTGGACACTGCTGCGAACCGGGCATCGCCCGGTGGGCATGGTGATGGGCAGCTGCGTCTACCATGTGGCCCATCGCGGCATGCTCAAGTCGATGGCGCAAACCGGGCGCAACGTGGAGCTTGCGAACTTCACCCAGGCCCTGTACGACGCGCGCGAGCTGGCGATGGAGCGCATGCAGTCAGAGGCACAGACGTTGAGCGCTGAGGGCATCGTGGGCGTCGACCTGCAGGAGAAGAGCCACGGCTGGGGCAGCCACACGATCGAGTTCTTCGCTGTGGGCACGGCGATCGTGCCGAGCGAGAATCACGACGGCAAGATCGAAGCGCCGACGCAGGTGCTTGACCTGAGCTGAGGACAAACCAGTCCAGGCCCCTGGCCGTCGACGCATTTGTCCGCCGAGCCTTGTCCACCCGGGCCTCCCGCGAACATGGCGCACGTGGCGCACGTGGGGTAGCCGATTTGGACTCCACACCGACACGAGGAATCAAACCGATGAGCATCGTCACAACAGAAGACCGCGGCACAGCCCGCCACATCGTTCTGAACCGTCCCGAGAAGCGCAACGCGATGAGTCAGGAGCTGCTGCGAGCACTCGCGCAGGCGCTACGAGAGGCGACCGCTGAGGAGTCGGTGCACTGCGTGGTGCTGCGCGGCGAGGGACCGGTGTTCTCAGCCGGCGTGGACCTCGGCGAGCTGATGGCCTCGGCCGGCAAGCCTGGTAATTTGCGCCCATTCAGGAACACGTTCCTCGAATGCCCGAACCTGGCCGAAGCGATGCCCAAGCCGGTCATCTGCCAGATCCACAGGACATGCGTGGGTGGGGCGCTCGAGGTGGCGCTGGGCTGCGATCTGCGCATAGCCTCGGACGACGCACAACTGGGCCTACCGGAGGTGAAGTTCGGGATCATCCCCGACGTCGGCGGCTCCACCCGTCTGCCGGCCGTTGTCGGCCTCGGCAGAGCCAAGGAGCTGATCATGACCGGCCGCACGATCGACGCGGCCGAGGCCGAGCGCATCGGCCTGATCAACCGGGTGGTGGCGCCTGAGGAGCTGGAGCAGGCTACACAGGCGCTCGTGGACGAGCTGCTGGCCAACTCGCCCGTGGCGGTGGGACGAGCCAAGCGTGTGATCGATGCCTCCGCGCGACCGGCGCTCGCGCAGACGCTGGAGATGGAGGTGTCGGTACAGGAGTACTGCGTGGCGGCGATGCGCGAGCAGGCCCAGCACGTCGAGACAGCTGCGGCATCCGACTAGGTGTCCTACCCAGGGGATTGTGAGCGTGTGGTGTCGTGACCGCTCCTGAGGCTGATGGCAGCGGAGCACGGCTGATATGCAGCGGTCGCACGACCGCTGATGTGCACGACCGCTGATGTGCACCACCGCCAATATGGTCATATATCTCGCAATATTCCATTAGTCCGTTGCGTTCTATATAACTATGCCGGTGAATCCAGCGATGGAAACGTGTCTGTCAGCGCGCGGAAGCAGGGACATTGCCGCTGTCGGCGCCTCGACGCACACAGCTCAGAACAAGCGACAGCTCGATCGTATGCGCACGCGCTATATGGAGCGATGAGCGAGGTTGCCGAACGTCGCGCCCGATCCCGTCAAGGGCTCAATCGAGAGCCGGGTCGACTCGCTGTTCGTAAATGGCGAGAAGATCTTCCTGGAGTCACCGGAACTGCGTGCATACGGTCTCATCTTGCTGATATTGATGAGCGATTGGAAGGCATGGGTTGCACGTCGGGTCGAGACAGTCACTTTCGAAGACCCGGACACCGTCCGTCGCAAGATGAGCATCGACTTCGCGCCGCCGAAGCTTCCAGTTGTGTGCACACTTGAAGGCAAGCCGCTGCACTTCCTGCCGTTGACGTTGTTGCGCAAGCGTCGCCTGACCAACTTCGACCTGCAAGACGAGAATGGTCGTTCGCTACCGCTGCTCACGCACCGAGCAAGCTCATCGCTCGCGGCGGCAATGCTCGGTGAAGCCGCTTACGCATTCACCTCGGACGGTCAATCGGCAGAAGGGAGCGCGGATCCGGGTCTGACCCGTCCCGATTCGCTTCCGATCGGAAGCCTCAGCTCAGAACTATGGCGCATGGTGCATCTGCCTGCGGCCGAGGCAAGCGACATCTGGCGCTGCTTTGCACAGCGAGATCGCACAGAGCCGCGCCTCGAACGGCGATGGCGCTGGGCGCTCGCCGACAGTTGGCGCTTCCTATCTCTGGCTAACGACCTCACCCGTAATTTCATCGTCTTCACTCCTATGACGGTCGAGAATGACGAGAGACGCATCGTAAAGCTCACACACACAGAACATATCCGTCTGCCGGCCGCCGGGTTTCCGCTGATGCGCAAGATCGAGCGACAGCTGACCCGTCCGCTACCCACACGTCTACCCGTTCGAGCCGATGGCCCCAGAAGGCGCTTTACAGTCGAAGTCCGCTCGAACCTCGAAGATGGCGAGATGGAGCCTCTGCCGGGGGTTCACTTCGAACTGACTGACGATCGCGGCACATGTTGCGGCCGTCGTCGAACCAGCTCGGACGGCTGCCGCTCCGATCAGTATGAAACAGGAACCTACACGTTGGCGGTCAAGACCCCACCGGGCCTGATGCTCACCTCACCCGGTGAGCGCTCTCAACTGGAGATCGATCGGGACCTGACTGGAGAGCATGCAATGAAGCTTGTATTCCGGCGAGGACCCGAAGATGGAGAATTGCCCGTCGCCCGTCTTTCCCTCGGCGCCAGGATTCGCCGCCTCGCGGCGATCGATCCGAAGACCATCGAGATCACAGCGCCCGCCATCGGCCAGGCCCGCAGCTACCACTTGGAGTACATCGTCGCCGAAGGCATGTTCGTCTCCTCGGCCGCACTCGACGTCGTCTCGTCAGTCCGTCAGCGAGGTCAAGCCAGCCCGCGGATCGAGCCTGATTTACACGTGACCACTGCCCATCGCGTACATCTGCATCATCGCTACATCGACCAGGACAGCATGGGGATCGCTGAGATTGCACTCCGCGCGCGTACCTCGACGATTGTACGTGGGGCCACGGGAGTATCGTTCTTGTCCCTCGCGATGGTGGCGCTTCTGCGCTGGCGATGGGAAAATCTCGGCGCTAGCAGCATCGGTACCGAGGTTGCATTGCTGCTTGCGGTACCAGGCGGACTGTCGGCCTACGTAGCCCGATCGCCTTCAGACTCTTTCACCGGGATCGTGCTGATGGGATTGCGAGGACTGGCGCTCTCCTCGATCATCTGGTGCTTTGCCGCTGCCGCGGTGATCGCCACCTCTCGAGCCATAAAAGTAGCGCCAAACGGTCCGACCGCCGGGCCCCCCTTTGCATGGTCGAACATTGCGTTGGATGTAATAATGGCACTGAACGCAATCACCTTTACCGTGCTGCTATTGGCTTGGAAGCGGAGCTGGCGCCCTCCCGAGGCAAAACAGTAAAGCCCATTCCTATCCTGTGAATCAAACAGATCCCAAGATACCCGTATCTCACATCAATGTCCAAGCGTAAATACAAGTTGTACATGGACGCTCTCAACGGAGTCCACGGTGCCACCACCCAGACGCTTCAGGATCTCGTTCAGAGCCATCCGAAAGACGATGCTCCCTCGATCCTGATCGAGTCCGCGCTCGGCATCGTCACCTTTCCGCAGCTGAGCGACGACCGGGAGAGCATGCACGCCCAGAGATACATAAGGAGCCGCTTGAGCGAAGTCCGACGCAACGAGCCGGCCCAACAGGGTAAAGAGGTCATTCCAACCGACGCGAGCACCCACAAGGAGCCGGGCTGAGCACTACCGGCCGACTGTCAGCGGCACCATTGCACCGGGCCGGCCACAAGCGTGTGACTACCCAGCCGGCGACCGAGGACCTCCTGGACGCGGCGCGCGCAGACGAGTAGCGCGTCGAGGTCTATACCTGTCGAGACGCCCATCTCGTGCAGCATCGAGACTAGATCCTCGCTGGCGATGTTGCCCGTTGCACCGGGTGGCACCGGACAGCCGCCGAGCTCGCCGAAGCTCGACTCGAAGCTGCTTACGCCCGCCTTTAGCGCCGCGAGCACATTGGCCAGGCCCTGGCCACGGGTGTTGTGGAAGTGCGCCGTGAGCTGCACACCCCCCTTGTCGGGACCGCCGCCGGG
>DATHNH010000049.1:0-5575 GCA_035486255.1 Solirubrobacteraceae bacterium
GTGAGCGCGCTCTCGGGGGTCTCGGTGAGCGGCTCGAGCAGCGGCAGTCATTCCGGGCATCTGGAGGCCTACTCCCAAGGCGACGGCGCCAGCTTCGTGCCGTCCAAGGCGTTCTACGCGGGCGAGCTGGTGACGGTGCACGGCAAGCTCACGAGCGCCGGCAAGACTTATCCGTTCCAGTTCCACTTCACGACCTCCGTGCCCGACCCGTTCGGACACCCCGCGTCGAGCCCCAAACCGACCGCCAAGAGCGGCGAACTGTACGTGTTCCAATCGCGCCCCGAACTGAAGGTCCCGGTGCTGACCGTCACGGACTCCGCGGCAGGGCAGACTCCCGGTGACATCTTCGCCGCGCCCTACTCGGGCGCCGGTCAAGACGGACCGACGATCTACGACGGCACCGGCAACCTCGTGTGGTTCGACCCGCTGCCGCCGGGCACCGAGGCGACCAACCTGCAGATGCAGTCCTACGAAGGCAAACCGGTGCTCACCTGGTGGCAGGGCTACATCCCGCCGCAGGGCTTCGGCCAGGGCGAAGAGGTGATCGCCAACTCCAACTACCAGGTGATCAAGAAATTCCCAGCCGGAAACGGGCTGCCCGCGGACCTGCACGAATTCCGCATCACCGCTCAGGACACCGCCTTGCTCACCTCGTTCGATCCAATCCGCTGCAACCTCTCGAGCGTCGGCGGCCCGAGCAACGCCGCGGTGACCGACAGCCTCTTCCAGGAAATCGACCTGAAGACGCACCTCGTCAGGCGCGAGTGGCATCCGCTTGACCACGTCGCCCTCTCCCAGTCCTACGCAAGCCCCACCGGCTCCACCACCGAATGGCCCTACGACTACTTCCACGTCAACTCGATCGACCCCAGCCAAAGCGGCACGACCCTGATCTCCTCGCGCAACACCTCGGCGCTCTACCAGCTGAGCTCGGGCACCGGGCAGGTGGAGGCGCAGATCGGCGGCAAGCACCCCACCGAGACGCTCGGCTCGGGCGCCGCGACGGCCTATCAACACGACGCCCAGGAACTTCCCAACGGAGAGATAAGCGTGTTCGACAATGGCGGCGTGCCGAAGGTTCACCCTCAGTCGCGCGGTGTGATCCTGTCGGTCAACTCGACCACCAAGACCGACACGCTGGTGGGCGAGTACGAGCATCCCACGCCACTCTCCGCCGGCAGCCAGGGCAGCGTGCAGGCACTCGAAGACGGCGACATGTTCATCGGCTGGGGCGCGGAACCCTACTTCTCTGAATACACCTCCGGCGGCACGCTCGTGTTCGACGCCCACCTCCCCAAAGGCGCCGAGTCATATCGGGGCTACCGCTTCCAGTGGACCGGCTACCCGACGGGGACGCCGGCGATCGCCGCGGCCGGCGCCGGTGGCACGACGACCGTCTACGCGAGCTGGAACGGCGCCACGCAGATTGCCGGTTGGCAGGTGCTCGCGGGGCCAAGCCCCAGCAAGCTGACGGTCGCCGCCAGCGCACCCAAGAGCGGCTTTGAGACCTCGATCGCCACGCCTGGGGCCCCTGCCTACGTGGCGGTGCAAGCGCTCGGCATCGAAGGCGCCGTGCTCGGGACCTCGCACGCGATCAAGCGCTAGCCGACGCGGCACTCGCACGCCGAGACGGCACGCACCGCCCACCCATACAAGAAGGCGCGCTCCGCGGCCGGCGATCAGTCGCCGCGCGGCAATCGCACAGTCGCGCGTCGACGCCCCACCAAGAGCGCCACGGGCGGCGACCTGCGCTCACGTGCCACTCTGACCCATCGCTCGCTCGAGATATGGGGCGAGCAGCTCGGCCGCTGCCGCGGCTGCCGCGGCCGGCGAGTCGCGCGGCATCGTGACGTAGCTGATCGCGAGGCGCACGAACGTGTCGGCCAGCAGCTCGACGTCCTCGTCGCTTGCGTGCGGCCAGCCGGAGCGCATTGCCTCGCCCAAGCGCGCCGAGGCCCATACGAGCACCGGGCGACTTTGGGTCGTGATCAGCGGCAGCATGCCACCGGTGCCGTCATCGTCGAGCAGTAGCGCGACGAGCGGGTCTTCGGCGGCGGCACTCAGGAAGACCTCGAGACCCGCCGCCACCGCCGCGCAAGGATCGTCGAGGTGCAGCTCGATCGCCCGCTCGACAGCGTCGAGAAAGCGAGCGCCCTCGCGGATCACGAACGCCTGCGCGAACTCGTCGCGCGAGCCGAACTCCTTGTAGAGCGTCTGGCGACTTACCCCGGCCGCACGCGCCACCTCGGCCATCGAGATCTGCGCCCACGGCCGGTCTCCCAGCAATTCCCGCGCGGCGTCGAGCAGCGTGTCGCGCAGCAGCTCGCGCGCGGCGACGCGGTACGGCTTGGCCGCCGTCGTCACAAGCTCGCGGGCACGCCATAGCGCGCCAGAACACGCTTGCGCGTGCGCGGGTGAATGTTCATCTGCGAGAAGTCGCCCTCGTAGTGCTCGATCAGGCGGCGGTCCATGATCCGTCGCCACAATGGCGGGATCGCGGCGGCGACGATCATTCCGGCATAGCCGGTCGGCAGTTGCGGCGCCTCGTCGAAGTGGCGCAACGACTGGTAGCGGCGCAGCGGATTGGCGTGATGGTCGGAGTGGCGCTGCAGGTGGTAGAGCAGAACGTTGGAGGCGACGTTGTTGCTGTTCCAGCTGTGCTCGGGGGCGGTGCGCTCGTAGCGACCGTCCTCGCGCGTCTGGCGCAAGAGGCCGTAGTGCTCCAGGTAGTTGACGACCTCGAGCAGCGAGAAGCCGATCACGGCTTGGATCAGCAGATAGGGCAGCACGATCGGGCCGAAAGCGATGGCCAGCCCGGCGAACAGCGCGAGCGACATCAGCCAGGCGTTGAAGATGTCGTTGCGAATGCTCCAGAAATTGTGCCCGTCGCGCTCCAGGTGCTCGCGTTCGATCTCGAGCGCCGAGCGCAGGCTGCCGATCACCGTGCGCGGCAGGAACTCGTAGAAGCTCTCGCCCAGGCGTGAGCTGGCGGGGTCCTCGGGCGTGGCGACGCGCACGTGATGGCCGCGGTTGTGCTCGACGAAGAAGTGCCCGTAGCCGGTTTGCGCGAGCGCCACCTTGCTCAGCCAGCGCTCGGAGCTCGCGCGCTTGTGGCCGAGCTCGTGGGCCGTGTTGATAGCGACCCCGGCAACCATCGCCACCGTCAGCGCGAGGCCGACCGATTCGAGCGTGGACAGGCCACCGCGCGACCACATCCAGCAGGCGAAGACGAGGCCCGCGTACTGCAAAGGCAGGAACGCGTAGGTGCACCAGCGGTAGTAGCGATCCCGCTCGAGCCACTTGATCACGCTGTCGGGCGGATTGGAGGCGTCGAGCCCGACGAGCAGGTCGAGCAGCGGGAACACGGCGAAGATCAGCACCGGGCCGTAGAACCAGAAGACGCCGAGGCCGGTCGCTTCGACCAGGCCCCAGGAGATGAACGGCAACAGCGGCACGATCAGGCCAAGCAGCCAGGCATAGCGCTTGCGGTCGCGCCATCTGGGGGCAGGCAGCGCGGCGTCTGCCAACTCGTGTGCCAGGGGCGACCCGTCTGCGGCCACCGGCGCATCTTCGAAGCTCATCTTCCGCTACCTCCAGAGACGATCGATACGGTGCGATTCGGTCAGTCAGTTTACAACTGTAGCAGATCTGTCAAGCACACTGACGTCACCACCTGATTTGTCTATGAGTTGTGTCGATTTTGTAATTCCCGTAGTACGGCAGATTCTGTATGTTTATACTTCATCCCTCCCGACCCTCCGCCGAAGGAGCCCCAATGGACGCGAAGATCTCAGACACCAAGCCGGAGCAGCTGGAGACCGAGGTCGCCAGATCGAAGATCTACGAGGCCGCCTACTCGCATCTACAATCGCTCGGTCTCAGACCTGGAGTGGAGGGATTCGACTGGTCGCTCGACTTCACCCTGCACTTCGGTCTGGACAGTCCCGACGTGGGTGGCCCCGAGGGCCCTGGCAGGATTCGCGACCGGGTCTAGCAACGGCGGCGGCGCGCGGTGGCAGCCGGCAGGCCGGCGCGCCGCGCATCCGACCATCTGGGTCGCCCGACAAAACGCGTGTTTCGGCTCGCCATCCTGAAGCTGACGGCATTCTGCAACCTCGACTGCAGCTACTGCTACATGTTCAATCTCGGGGACCGCACATTTGAGCGGGTGCACCGCAACATGCCGATCGGCGTCGCGCTCGCGTGCCTGGAGCGAATCCGCGAGCACGCGGTGGCCCACGAGCTGTCGGAGTTCCACGTCACTCTCCACGGCGGCGAGCCGAGCCTCTGGCCGCTCGAGGACTTCAGCGTGTTCCTCGCGCGTGCCGAGGAGATTCGACGAAGCGACGTGGAGCTCACGATCAGCCTGCAGACAAACGCCGTCAAGCTTCCACAACGACTGTTGGGGCTGCTGGCCGAGCACCGCGTGACACTCGGCGTGAGCGTCGACGGGCCGCGCGAGCACAACGACCGCGCGCGCGTCACCAAGGGCGGCGCCGGCTCCTACGACCGCGTGATGCGAACAGTCGACTCGATCGTCGAAGGCCAGTACGCCTCGCTCCTGCAGGGCTTCCTCAGCGTCGCGAATCCAGACATCGAGCCGGCGGCATACCTCGAATGGGCAGACAGTCTGCCGGTGCGCAGGCTGGACGTACTGTGGCCGATGGAGCTCAACCATGCCTCCCTACCGTGGGGCACAGGGCAGGAGGCGCGGTACAGAAGCAATCCCCGCTATGGCATGTGGTTCGCACAACTGTTCGAGCAGTGGTGGCACAGGGACGATCCCACCCTGTACATACGCCTCTTCTACGACTGCATCTACACGCTGATGGGCTCCCCGAGGCACATCGAGAACATCGTCAACGACACCGTGCCGATCTTTGTCGTCAACACCGACGGGTGCATCGAATACCACGACTACTTCCGGGCGCTCGCCGATGGCGGGGTACGAACCCGCTTTCGCGTCCAGGACGATCCCTTGGACGCGCTCGCCGCGGATCCCGTCTTCCGCTATCTCCTGGATCTCGGCGAGCACCTTCCAGCTGAATGTCGAGATTGCCAATTCGGGGACATATGCGGCGGCGGCTTTCTCCCGGGACGGATGGAACCGGACCACATGCCGCCCAGACGCCGTTCGGTGCTGTGCTACGACGAGTACTACTTCTTCAGCTCGATCCGGCGCACGCTTGCGCCCTGGCTTGCCACGTGCGACCTTCCGGGCGTCCACGCCCCGCTCATCGCGAATGCTTCGACCGACCCGCCGAGCCTGCTGGGCGTCGCCTAGCTGCTCTGGTCCTCGCCCACCTTCAACACCAGCTTCCCCACGTTCTCGCCCCTGAACAGCTTTTGCAGCGCGTCGGGGAAGCTCTCCAGGCCCTCGACCACGTCCTCGCGCGCAACCAGGCGGCCATCCGCGATCCAGCCTGCCATCTCCGGCAAAGCCTCGGGGTAGCGCGACATGTAGTCCATGACGACGAAGCCCTGCATGCGCGCGCGGTTGACCAGCAGCGACATGTAGTTGGAGGGGCCGCGCATCGAAGTCATGTTGTTGTACTGGGAGATCGCGCCGCAGATA
>DATHNH010000050.1:0-3628 GCA_035486255.1 Solirubrobacteraceae bacterium
GCCGCCCTGGCCGCCGCCTTGGCCGCCAACCGGATGGCAACTGCCTTCTTCGAGCACGAAGCCATGCGGACAACGCGGAACCGGGATCGGCTTGCAATCGCGGCCCTTCAGTTCGTATCCGGGCGGACAGGTGGGAGGTGGTGTGGGAACGCACTTGCCGCCGCTGACTTCATAGCCTCGCGGACAATGCGGCGGTGGAATGGGAATGCAGTGACGCCCCTGGAGCACATAGCCGGTGGGACATTCAGGGCGATACTGGTGGAAGCTGGCACTGCCGCCTCCGTCGTTGCCGTTGCCGCCGCCGGCAAGCGCCATCGTGCCGCCCATGCCGAGCACGAGGAACCCAACGGTGAGAAGTGTCGTGAGGCGTGGCTTCATAGAAGATCCCTTGCGTGGAGAGTTGGACTTGCGGGCCGCACTCATCGCCCGCAGCTTCACTCGATCGAGTGCAAGCGGGTCGAGCGTGGGGCGAGCGTCGCGGAGTACGTCCGCGACATGCTGGAGGTCATCGGAGAGGTGTTCGTCTTTATGTGAGTGGCTCATGGGGGCTGATACGAACGAGCGTCCGGATTCCTGGCTGAAGCTTGCTCGCCTGGACAAAAGGACGATGGAGGGCTCGTGCGAGGAATGCGCGACGACGGATTCGAGACGCTCTACGAGCAGCATGCTCAAGGGCTGTTCGCATTCCTCAGATATCGGACCGGCGACACGGTCCTGGCGGAGGAACTGCTGGCCGATACCTGCGAGCGGGCCCTGCGCGCCCGCAAGCCCTTCGATCCGCGCAAGGGCAGCGCCAAGACGTGGCTCTACGCGATCGCGCTCAACTGTCTCAACGACCAGGCACGCAAGCGCGCCGGCGAGGGTAGAGCCCTCGAACGGGTGGCCAGCGGACCGGGGTTCGCGACGAGCGACGAGCTGGAGATCGACGAGCTGGCCGTCCTCGAGCTCGACGAGGTGGCCGATCGCGACCAGCTCGAGCGCAGTCTGGCCCTGCTGAGCGGAGTCGAGCGCGAGGCCATTTCGCTGCGCTTCGGCGCCGATCTGAGCGTGCCCGAGATCGCACAGCTCACCGGCGAGCCACTCACCACCGTCGAGAGTCGGGTCTACCGAGCGCTTGACAAGCTGCGCGAAGCGATGGCTTGACCGCGACGTCCGAGACGATCGCGTTCACACGGCCCGAGGAGCTGCCGACAGCGGCCGTCATTCAGGAAGGGTAGATGGACAGGTGGCTGCTCTTCAGCGCGGCTGTGCGTAGCAGAGCGGCGCGGCTCACCCATCGGGTGGGGTCCGAGCCACGAAGCTCGCGCGCGGCTTCGCGGGTGAGCGGCTCGAGCGGATCCATGCGCAGTGCTCGCGCGATGCTCTCCCTTGGGTCGATGCCGGCAGAGGCCTGTGCGATCGCCAGGGCATAGTAGGTCTCCCAGCTCTCCGGGTCGTGACTCTGGGCCTTGTGCATCGCCGCCACAGCCAGCCGCGGCAAGCCCCGCTGGATGTCGCAAAAGCCGACTACCTCATACGGTTCGGGACGCATGTCCAGCCAGCCGATCGACGACAACGCGGCCGGGGTCGCGGCAGCGCAATCGGACGCATAGAGTGCATGCTCGGCTTGACCGAGCCGGGTTTGCGAACCGATGATCGACACCGGCAAGGCGATCGTCGCAAGGCACAGCAGAGCAAGTGCCAGGCGCATGTTGTGGGTTGGCACCCAACCCGTCCCACCGCGCGTGCGGGGGCTGAGCGCAAGGCCGGCGATGGCGAAGAAGCCAACCGTGACGACGGGCATCTCCCAGTCCCAGTCCACGCCAGCATGCAGCACCCACACGAGCGCCGCCGCGAGCAGGGCGCCGTAGAGCGAGCGCCGAGCGCCGCGAGCGCGCACCGCCAAACCGACGAGCACTCCGACCACGAGCACCAGCAGCAGGAGCAGGCCGGGGATTCCCAGCTCGGCCATCGCCTGTAGATAAAGACTGTGGGCATCTATGACGTAGGCGAAGCGCGGACGCTGTCGATCCCATAGCGTCTGGTAGGTCCCAGCGCCGCTGCCGTGTATCGGGGAGGCGGCATAGGCATGGAGGGCCACCCGCCACAGTTCGGTGCGCCCATCGTTGGACGGATCCGTCAGGCGCAGGCGTAGATCGCCGCTCGCCGTGGTGGTGCCGGCGCCGCCGATGAAACGATTCCAGTCGCGCGTCGCGACAGCGGACGCTCCGAGCGCAAAGAACGCGCCGAGCGCCAGCGCCGTGCCGGCCAGGATCACGCCTAGCTTGGCGCGACCGCGGAGTCGCGCCTGCCCTGCCCAACGCCGGAGCTTTGGGTCGAGCGTGACCGCGAACAGCAGTCGTGCGGCGGCGCAGACGAGCACACAGATACCTGCCACGAGCGCCACGCGATGGCCCTGAGCGACGGCCGCGGGTGTCGTGGGATCGACCGTATCGAGCAGGTTTGCGTCGTAGCAGACGAGCATCAGGGCGCTCGTCGCGGGGAGGATCGCCGGCACGGCGCTGAGCAGGCCGCGAGGGCGCGCCACCAACACGTACACAACGAGTCCGATCGCGCCCGCAAGCATTGCCCCTCGCGAGAACGTGAAAAACAGCGTGGCGGCGAGTAGCGGCAGCACCCCCGCCGCGAGCACACGCACGCTGCGGCGCTCGCCGAGGCTACAGCTGAGATGGAAGGCGAGCACGATTCCGAGCGCGGCGAGCAGTCCCAACGTGTTCCAGTAGGTGACCGGGTAGCTCAAGCGCTCGTTGGATACGCCGGGCGCGGTGGGCCACACATCGGGGAGAAGGCGCGTCAGCAGACCCGCGACACACACGATCGAGATGCCGAGAACGAGGCCCCTGACCAGCCAACGCAGGTTGGCGGCGCTCGCGCGCACGCTTGCGAACAGGACCAGCACGAGCAGATACAGCCATGCGCGGTCGAACTCGATCAGGGCTCGGCTCATCGAATGCGACCAGATCCCCGACGCCAGCGTCAGCGCCGCATAGCAGCCAAGCGCACCGATGGCCAGCAGAGCGAGCGGGGAGAGGCCTTGGAAGGGGTGACGCGCCTGCAGGATCCTTACCAGCAGGATCTGCGTGAGCACGAGCGCAGCCACGGCCGGCGTGCCCGGGAAGTATCCGCCGGCGTTGAATCCCAGGAAGACGATCAGCGCTCCGGGCAGCAGCATGAGGCCGACCAGTCCGAGCTCGCTCAGGTGGCCGACCGTCGCATCCTCCGCCACGCGCGCGTCGATTCTCATCGCTATGCCATCGGACACCGCTGCATCGTAGTCGCGACGACGAGGCCGCTGGACGAGTGTTCGAGTGCTCGTGGAGCTGTCTCGGGCACATCTGCGGATCCCCGTCATTGTGTCTTTGTGAGCTCACCGCACGCGGTCGACGCTCGACCATGCTCGATCGAGCACCATTGACAGCAGAGCTGAAATGTAGCCACAAATGGAATAAATGGTGGTAGCCTTTGCTGCGGCGAGGGAAGGGGGTCGAGGGGGCCTCCGCATCTCGCTGGAAGCGGATCTTGAATGGGCATCACAGCGAATCGCAAGCTTCGGGCCAGTAGCGGTCCGCGGTTTTGCGCAGCGCGGTGGAATCTTGTGGAGGAGGAGAGCCGATGAGACGTAGAATGG
>DATHNH010000051.1:0-3810 GCA_035486255.1 Solirubrobacteraceae bacterium
GTAAGAAGGAGCAGGAGCGCCGAGCCGAGGTTCTACGACGCAAGGAGCAGGAGCGAGCCCGAGCGGAGGCTGAGCGGGAGCGGGAGCGGGAGCGTCAGAAGGCGGAGGCTGAGCGTAAGAAGGAGCGGGAGCGTCAGAAGGCGGAGGCTGAGCGTAAGAAGGAGCAGGAGCGCCAGAAGGCGGAGGCCGAGCGTAAGAAGGAGCAGGAGCGCCAGAAGGCGGAGGCCGAGCGCCAGAAGGCGGAGGCCGAGCGTAAGAAGGAACAGGAGCGCCAGAAGGCGGAGCGGGAACGCCGGTGAACGAGTTGCGCCTGCTAGGCGGCGCGGGGAGGTAGTTGGTTACCGATGCCGGAGATCCTGAGGTTCGATCTTGACCGCAGCGCAACGGAGCCGCCCTGGCTAAATGGCTTGGTCCTTGGCTGGCTGCAGATCGGCAGGCGGAGCTCGCTCGTCGTTGCTTCCCACGAGGACTCGGTCGCGATCCTTGGTCCGCCGCGGATGGGCAAGACCAGCGGTGTGCTGATCCCTCAAGCGATGACTTGGCCCGGATCGTTGATCTCGGCGTCCACCAAGACCGATGTGCTGCGTTCGGCGAAGGCTCGTCGCTACGAGGTGGCCCGGCAGTACGGCGAAGGCGACGTGTATGTCTACGCACCGGCTGATCCGGACGAGTGGATCGGGGGGGTGCGGAACATCCGCTGGTCACCAACGGACGGCTGTGAGAGCTCGAACGTGTGCGAGATCAGGGTGCAGAACATGCTCGGTCCCGAGAAACCGCACGAGGATCCCTTCTTCCGCCAGCAGGCGGCGGTCGTGATGCGCGCTTTCTTCCACGCGGAGGCGCTTTCACACTGTGGTCTAGAACGGATGAAGCGATGGATCGACGCGATGGACGTGGCCGAGGCGATGGCGATCCTCGAGCGAAACGCCTCCTCCTCCCACGCAGCCGCGGGTTACGCGTCGTCGCTAAGCGGGGTCGATCGCCAGACGGCCGGGACACGAAGCTCGACATTCGCGACCGTCAGCGAGAAGCTCGCGGCGATCGTGGGCAATGCGACGGTCCTCGCAAACGCGTCGCACGGCGCGTTCGACGTCGATCGCTTTCTGCTAACCGGATCGACGATCTTCGTAGTCAGCCCCGAGGATACGCAGCGAGTAGTCGCGCCGCTCGTGGCCGGTCTCGTGGAGGCGATCGTGAGCCGAGCGTATGCGCTGGCGCGCGACCAAGCGGACGGACGGTTAAACCCGCCACTCGCTCTGCTCCTCGACGAGGTCGGCGCGATCGCGCCGCTGCCGAGTTTGCCGGCGATCATGGCGCAAGGCGCCGGCCAGGGAGTGTTGTGCGTGTGGGCAGCGCAGTCCATCACCCAGTTGCGGGCGAGGTGGGGTGAGGACTGGACGAACGCGATCTGGGGCTCGAGCACTCAGAAGCTCGTGTTCGGGAACCTCCCGGATGCGGAACTGCTCGAGCGCATCTCGGTCGGATTCGGCGAGCACAACGTGCGCCACCGCGAAAGTCAAGGCGGGCTCGCCGATTTGCTCAACATCTTCGCCGGATCCGGAGGTCCGCAGAGCACTGTGATGCGGGAACGGGTGCTGACCGTAGACAAGCTCTACCGGCAGTCACCGGGGACGGCCTGCCTGCTCGCGATGACTTCGAACGGGCCGGACTTCTGCTTTCTCGCGACTCCCCCGGCAGGCATCACTCCCCCCTTCTCCTACGCGGAGCAGCGACAGGTCGAGGTGCCCGTGGGCCGCCCGGAAAGCGTGGCGGACCAAGCATTCAACGCGATGCCGATCGAGGAGCAGCGTCGCTTCCGCGAGGAAGAAGCGGCGCTCCAGGCGCGCATCAGTCAGGTCGAAGCGCTCCCGCCCGAGGACCGGCTTAAGGCGATCTCCGCCGACCCCGAGTTTGCCCGCGAGGTGCGCGCGTCGCGGCGCATGCCAAGCGGAGAGGACGCGGAGCAGTTGAGAATCGAGCTCATACGCCAGTTTGCTCAGAAGCGGGTAGCCAAGTTCACCCTCGTCGCCGTTGCGAGCCTCGCAGAGAGGCGGACCGAGATGCCGCGCCCGCAATCAGATCGATACCGCCTTCCGCCAGAGGTACCGGATCGCTGACCTGGCCTTCGGCATGTGCAGCCAATGGCGGTCCATGACCGCTCATGCCGAACTGGTTGGGCCCACTTGGTCCCGAAATTGGTCCCAAAGCGAGCAAAAACGCCCCTGCCCAGGATCAATTAGCAGGACCGGATTGGGCTGTAACAGCCCAAAACAGTGGCGCGCAGGCCGACTCGTAATGAAGGGGTCCGGGGTTCGAGTCCCCGCGTCGGCTTACAAACCGCCTGCAAAGGGCGGTTTTTCGCTTTTTGGGCAGGCGCGCTCGCCCGAAGTTTGTCCCCAGTTTCCGGTCGGGAACACCTTCTTGACGCCCGAGATCTTCCCCTTGCCGCGGCAACGAGGGCACCGCGTGCGCCGGGGTTCCCGCTCGTCCATGTCGCTCCGATTCCGGACGTCGAAGCAGTTCGTTTTCGCCGCCACCGCGAGTCTCGATGCACCCGCGAATAGGTGGAACGGTTAGCGGCCGCGTCGGGTCCGGTCCGCGCGGCGGCATGAGCGTTAAACGGGCAGGCCCGACCTGGCTCCCCGTCCAGCTGGATCGAACAGCCAGTCGTTGGCGGCCCCGACCAGCCGTTCGTATTGCCCGCGGTCCACGAGCGGATCGAGCCCCTCGCGGCGAAGCATCGTCTCGGCGATCGCCTCCGCGGTCATGTCGGGGGCGATCTCATCCGCCGTGAGATTTCCTGGACCGTAGTCGCTCAGCTCAACGAGCAATGCCTCGCGTCGGTTCCTCGGCTTGTAGCCCACTCACGCATTCTCCCACCGGAGTCTTCCGATACGCAAAAGCCCCCAAGAACAAAGCGACGCGAAACCGGGCCGCTTGAGGGACCTTTCCCGGCGTCCGGCCCGAGGGCCGGCTTCCGGTTCCGGTGGCGCGGCCTCACACCTCGTTGGCCTCGCTCTTCGCGGCTCGGTTCCGCGTCGTGGGGCAACCTAGGTCGACCGCTGAGCGATTGCAAGAGGGGCCCCGCTAGCAACCCGCATTCTCCGCGAAAAGGAGATCACCGCCGGTAATCAGCTCGACGTGGGAGGAGACGAGAACGCCTGCGCGTCGTGCGGAGCGAGCGACTGGGTGCCGGCGACGGCCGAGCAGGTCGCGATGCTCGCTGGGCGCCTTCGCGCCACCGCCGTCGCGATCGTGGCGGTTGCATTTGTAGCGCAGCTCCGGCTGCCGGTCCGAGCAGGACGGTGCCGCGCGCGTGACCGCCGTCGAGGCCTTAGCCGCGGCTCTGCAGGTAGCGCCCGATGCGTGGCCGCACGGAATCGTTGAACGCCCGCACGTGCGTCAGCGCCCTGAACATCGTCGCGTTCTTCTAGGCGACGGGTTCGATCAGATCCATCGTCGCGTCACCCCCGCACTGGTAGATCATCGAAAGGATCGGTCCGCAGCCGATCATCCCGACGGCTGGGTCGTCCGGGGTGGCCAGCTCGTAGAGCAGCCGGACCACCAGCCAGATCCGCTCGAGTTCGGACTCGGCGTCCATCGCTGCTTCGACCGCCCACCAGTTGGGATCGTCGGTGTCGACGCCGCCGTCGTGCTCCTCGCGGTGATACGCGAGCCACGCTTCGCACAGCCCGCGGATCTCCTCGTCGCTCGGGTTGGGGTGCTCGCGCCACCAATCGAGCTCGTCTGCGTGCATCGCGTCAGTATCGGCCTCCTCGGGAGTCCCCGGGACCGCGATATCACCTGAAT
>DATHNH010000052.1:0-14816 GCA_035486255.1 Solirubrobacteraceae bacterium
GTGGTCGACCTCGCGGAAGCCCTCGACGTCCAGCTGGTGGTCACACTCGGGGGTCTACTCGCGGACGTGCCCCACTCCCAGCCGGTCGCAATGACCGGCTTTGCCTCCGATCCCGCGTTGATGGAGCGGCTCGGCTTGAAGTCGAGCAGCTACGAGGGGCCCACCGGGATTGTGGGTGTCTTGCACGCCACCTTCGCCCGGGCGGGAATTCCCTCGGCCAGCATCTGGGCCAGCGTCCCCCACTATGTCGCGGCCGCCGCCAGCCCGAAGGCGGCGCTTGCTTTGCTGCGCAAGCTGGAGCTGATGGTGGGGGTCTCGGTCGATGTCACAGAGCTCGAGGAAGCCGCCGGTGACTATGAGCATCAGGTCGGTCTCGCGGTCCAGTCCGACCCCGACATCCAAGCGTTCGTCGAGCGCCTGGAGCGACGAGCCGTCGAGGACGGGCAGACCGCACTCAGCCCGCAGGATCTGCCATCCGGGGATCTCTTGGCAAGGGAATTCCAGCGCTTCTTGCGCCAGCGAGGGATCGAGAGTTGACCCGCCCCTAGATGTAGAACCTGCTCGGGTCTTACACCTAGATCGCGCCGGGCGCCCATGTTGCCTTGGGTATCCGGGTCGCGCTCCAGGCACACTGCCGCTCACGAGACGCCCAAGTCTCGGTAGACCTCTTCTTGCCGTAAGGACACGAGCAAGAGAACGACGGATGTGCCATACCCGTCGAATCCGATGCCAAACCAAGGCAGTTCTGCGGGTCGGCACGAGTTATGCCTGAGGCATATAAACACACAGTAGGGAGTTTGCTATATTCTGCTGCTGGGCTCTGGGTTGAATCTCGTCATTCGCCCTGTTGCGGGCTGCTACACCGATCTATGCCTTGGGCATGATGCCAGCCTCAGAATGTGACCATGGCACGCGTAAGATCACAGCCACACGGGGGGCGATAAACACGATGTCCGCAAAAGACCGTAAGGCGACTCAGAGGGACCGCCTGATCGAGGGCATGCTGCAGACAGCCGTCCGCGATGGATATGCGGAGGCGACGATCAGCAAGGCGATCGCCCATGCAGGCGTGTCACGACCCACTTTCTACGACTACTTCGCCGACAAGGACGATTGCTTTCTGGCGGTTAACCGTGAGATCGTCGGTCCCGTCGTCGCCCACATTCGCCGGGTCGTCGAAGACGCGCCACCCGAGCGAGCAGCTCAGACCGCCGTGCGGGTGACCGTGGAACTGACTCATGCGATGCCCGACCGCGCGCGATTCGTCGCGAGCGAGATGATGGCCGCCGGACCGCGTGCGCTGGACGAGCGCGACCGTACGATCGACGCGATCGCGCAGATCGTCGATGAGGCGCATGAGCGCGCGGCGCCTGACGCACCTAGTCCGGACCTGCCCAGCAGCGCACTGATCGGCGCCGTATACACCCTGCTCACACCTCTGCTGCGCCTCGACGAGCACAACCTGACCACGCTCGGGAAGGAGCTGGAGCGCTGGATCGCAAGCTATGAGCGTCCCACCGGCGAGCACCGCTGGCGTACGCTCACACCCGGTCCACAGCTGCCGCCATCACCCCACACTGTGGAGCTGGCGTTTGGCACGCCCGCGCCGATACCGCCCGGGCGCTCTCGCCTATCGGGGGCCGAAATCGCCCGCAACCATCGCGAACGCATCCTCTTCGCTGTCGCCGAGTTGGCCGTCGAGAAGGGCTTCAGCGCGACGACCATCGCCGACATCGCGACGCTGGCGCGCGTGGACAGGCGTGTGTTCTACGCACACTTCCGCGACAAGCAGGAGGCGTTTCTCGCGGCCCATGAGCTTGCCATCCAGCAGACCCTCGCGGTGGCGGGGAGCGCATTCTTCGGCGCTGCCAGCTGGCCCGAGCGCATTTGGGAGAGCGTCAGAGCAGCGGCCCAGTTCCAAGCTGTCCATCCCGCGCTTATGCATGTCGGCTACGTGGAGTCCCACGCGGTGGGCAGTCCAGCCGTACAGCGCATAGAGGACACCCACACGGCATTCACGATCTTTCTGCGGGAGGGATGCCAACTGACTCCCGACCCACCGTCCACGGTCGCGATGGAAGCGATCTCGGCGATCGTTTCCGAGATCGGCTACAGGCAATGCCGCGGAGGTACGGTACCTGACTTTCCACGCCTGACCCCGAATGTGGT
This sequence comes from Solirubrobacteraceae bacterium, assembly GCA_035486255.1. GTDB lineage: Bacteria > Actinomycetota > Thermoleophilia > Solirubrobacterales > Solirubrobacteraceae > Palsa-744. The sequence continues at coordinate 2,170 of DATHNH010000052.1, forward strand.
GTATCTCTGCCTGGCGCCGTTCCTCGGCCCGCGGACAGCCACGGAATTCGTCGAGCGCGAGCTCGAGGAGAGCGTGAGCTCAAACGGAGCTAGGGACGTTGCGCGATCCCGTAGGTGATCGCCGCTTCGCCGATCGCGAGTTTGCGCGAGCCGTACTGGGCCTCTGCCTGGTCTGGCTGAAAACCGGGGGAGATCGCGATCTTCTTGGAGAGGGCGTACATGACGAACTCGATCGTGTCGCTCTTGCCCTTGGCGGGACAGATCGGGCTGTAGGCTGCCTTGCCGGCGGTGTTGGTGCCGACGATCCCGCCTGGCGGCAGCTTCCCGGCGGCCACGCCTGTGGAGCTCGGTTCGATCCCACCGACGACCCAGCGGACGCCACCAGAGGAGGAGGCCGTGCTGGTGTCGATCACGAACAGGAAGAGTTCGGCCGCTTTGGCAGGCACTTTCTGCCAGGAGAGCGCCGGGGAGATGCCGCTTCCCGAGCAGGTATAGGCGACCGGTATCGGGCCGTTGCGTTCGAAGGCCGGGCTCGAGATCGAGAACGCCCCGGGCGCGGTGTAGACCTCACCGCTGGTGTTCGCGGCCGAAGAGCTCGTGGAGCTCGATGACGAGCCGGCAGAGCTCGACGACGTACTGGAGCTCGTGGCACTGAGCTTTTCCGGCTTGCCTTTGTACTGCTTGCAGTCTTCCATCACGTAGCCAGGGTCGCAGCTGGTGTAGCTCTTCCAGTGCGCATGGAAGTCGTTCTCAAACGCTGTGAGCAGGGTCCCGCGCTGTGAGGCGCTCTTACCGGCGGTCACATTCGCGGCGATGCGCGACGCCAGCAATTCGACCTTGATGCGCGCCAACAGGTCGGCTTCGGTCTCGCCCGACTTGGCGAGATACTTTTGCAGCGAGCCGGCCTTCGGGAAGCTCTCGTGCACGAGCTGGGCGAATCGCTGCTTGACCTCGGCTTCGGACACGCTGATCCCGCGAGCGGCCGCCTCGCCGAGCACCCACTCGGAGGTGATCAGGAAGCCAAGCGCCCGATGAGCCGAGGAGCCGGAGGCGCCGAGCGCCGTCTCGACGGCCAGCCAATGTTGGTAGCTCGCCTTGGAGATCGGCGTGTGCGAAACGAACGCCACGGCGTCGACATTGGCTGCGCTCCCCTGCGTGGGCGCCGCCGCGGGTGAGCTCGGCACCGAGGCCGTGTGGCTCGAGGAGCCACCGCCACAGCCCGCTATCAGGCCGACGGCGAGCAACGAAAGCGCCGGCACGCCAATGCGTGTACGCATGAGCCCCCCACTCATCTCGATACTTCCCTTCATTGGCGAGGGAGGCTAGTAGTTCAGCCTAAAGCGCAGCCAAATAGTGGCTCAGCGGCAGCCTCAGCGCTCCCATGCGGGACAGGCGATGCGGTAATCGCACAGGCCGCACACCGCAGGCGATGGCGTCGGCTCGAAACGCTGCGCCATGATCGCCTCGCCCACCTCGGCGACCACTCGCGCGATCCAGTCCGGGTCCATCTCAGAGCTCGGAACCGGGACCTTCAGATCGTCGAGCACGTAGTAGTAGGAGAGGCGCTCGGCCTCCACCTCCCACGACTCGCGAGCGCCGACCGCGTACAGCGACAGCTGTACGTCATCCTTGAGCTGCTCCGCTGTCTTCGGACGAGACGTCTTGTAGTCGATCATCTCGTATGCGCCGTCGGGAAGCTTGTCGACGCGGTCGACGCGCCCACGCAGGTGATGGGGGCCGAGCTTGAAGGAGAAGGAGCGCTCAAACCATGCCGGCTCGGACTCGTGAGCCTCCAGGCGCCGGTGGTAGAGCACGAGCGCCGCGCGCGCCTTGGAATGCAGCTCGCGCTCCTTGTCGCTATTACCGAAGCCGCCGCGCCGCCAACAACCCTCGAACAGCTCCATCATCTGCTCGATCGTCGTGTGCTCGGCGGCGTGATAGCGCTCCAGTACCTGGTGCACGGCGATCCCAAAGCGCTGATGCAACGTCTGCGCAGAGGGGATCTTCAAGACGCGGCCCAGCTTGTAGCGCAACGGACAGCTGCGGTAGGTGTCTATGTCCGAGGCCGACAGCACGAGCCCGTCGCCGCGCTTGGGAAGGAACGCCTGCAGCGACGGTTCCTCGCGCCGCGCGAATGCTCCGAGTGCAGGAGCAGCGACGGCGGCTTTGGCCGCGACCGTCGTGCCGGCGAGCTCTGACCGATCGACGTGGCCAGGCTCGAGCCGGTTGCGCTCGCTCACAAGCAGCGCCTCGTCCAGCGTCGAAGTCTGGAATATCTCGCGTTGCAGCGGCGTGCAGGCGGCGAGCAGGCGCTGGTTGATGTCGGCAAGCGCCTCCGCCAGGCTCTGGCCCGGTGGGCGATCCTTGAGCGCGGCGAGCTTCACCAACTCCAGGTAGCGCACGACCCCATGGGAGATGTCGAGATCGGTATCCAGGCGCAGCTCGCCGAGGCGACCGGCGATACGCAGAGCGCCGCCGAGCACCTCCTCGCGCATCAGCTCGACGGTCGCCTCGAGCGTCTGCGCGCGCGGCTCGGAGATCGTCTCGCCGCCGAGCAGCCTTGCCTCGGAGGCGGCCGTCAACTCAGCCGCCAGCTCCCGCGGAGAGCACCCCAAACGCGGGCGCAACGCCTCGAAGGCGATCTTCGCTTCCCCGTGCAACGCCTGAAAGCGCTCGATCCGCTCGCGCGCCTCGGGCGGCATCTGCGGCGCCTCGATCGCCGGCCCGAGCGCCGCCACGATATCGAGCTTGGCCTTGCGCGCCACCTGCACCACGCGCGCGATATCGACCTGGCGCAGCTCGATCGGCGGACGCCCAAGCGCACGCACGACCGCCGAGGAGTCACTGGGATCGGTGAGTAGGCGCAGCCAGGCCAACACGTCACGCGCACCCGCACGCTCGAAGAACGTCCCGGCCGCCTCCACCTCGCCCGGGCCATCGGCCGAAGAGGCAAGCGCGGTTCGAGAGACGGCCACAGAGCAAGGATACGAGTGCGTGTTGGCGCAAGCCGTCCGAGCACCACCGGGCACGAACTTCGAATCCAGAAAAACAAGCGGTGGGGGAGATCTCCCGCGTGAGGCGTACGCTCTTGCAATGGACGGGGTCGACTGGAACGTGGCGCAGCGCGTCGGCGAGATGCTCGCGGGGAGTACGCCGTACCTCGGCTCGGACGCGGGCGGGGTGCAGCCTCTGGCCGAGCGATTCGCCGCACGAGTAGGGGCCTACACAGGTCTGACACCCCCGGAGCGGTTGCCGACGCTGGAGCTGATCGACCGTCCCCGCTGGATCGAAGCCAACATCGCAACCATGCGGCCGCTGCTGGACCCGCTCACCAAGCGTCTCGGCAGCGGCAGCGGACCGCTTGCGCCCGCGATGCGCTCGATCACCCAGCTATTGCTCGGCGCACAGGTGGGAGCCATCACAGGGGTCCTCTCCCAGCGTGTGCTCGGTCAGTACGACATCGCACTGCTGGAGCCCGAGCAGCCGCCGCGCCTGCTGCTGCTCGCCCCGAACCTGGCCCAAGCCGCTCGCAACCTGGGGCTCGACCGCGACGAGTTCACCGCCTGGGTAGCGATCCACGAGGTAACCCACGCGGTCCAGTTCGGTGGTGCCCCGTGGCTGCGCGATCACCTTGGAAGCATGCTTCGTGAGTTGATCGACGGCATGCAGGTTGGCGTCAAACTCGGCTTCATCCCAAAAATTCCCGATCCGTCCGACTTGCGCGCGCTCGTCGAGCGACTGCGCGGCGGCGAGCTGTTGCGCGTCGGACTCGGCGAGGATCGCTGGGCGCTGGTGGAGCGCATGCAGGCCACGATGTCACTGATCGAGGGACATGCCGAGCACGTGATGGATGCCGTCGGCGCGGAGGAGTTGCCCACGCTGGAGCGCATGCGCGTCGCAATGGACCGGCGCCGGCGCGAGCGCGGCTGGCCCTGGCGCATCCTCGAGAAGCTGATGGGTCTGGAGATGAAGATGCGCCAGTACGAGATCGGGCGTGCGTTCTGCGACGAGGTCGTCACGCAGGCCGGCCCCAGCGCACTGACGGTCGCCTGGAGCTCGGCCGAGATGCTGCCCAGCATGCGCGAGCTCGGCGATCCGAGCGCATGGCTTGCACGAACACGCGTTCCATTGCTGCCCAGCTGAACCGCTTCCTGAGCCGTGGCCGCGGTCGCCGGCCTCATAGATTTTTACAGCGTGTTCACCCCAATTTGAGATTGGCGTGTAACCATGCTTCTAGCACGGGTTAGGAACATGTGTTCGGTGCTACAGTCGTACCGACCAGAACAAGTGTGCCCCCCAAATAGGAGAACGCCTCCAAATGGCAACAGCCCAGTCCACACCCGCAAGCAGCGCCAAGCCGCGCCGCTCCACGGCCGCCAAGAGCGCGACACGCGCGAAGAGCGCCGCGCGCGCAAGCACGTCGCGGGCAAGCAACTCCAGCGCTTCGACCAAGCGCTCCACGACGGCCGTCAACAACCCCACCGTCAGCTCCTACGCCGAGCGCGCCGTGCTGATTCCGGTCGGCGCCGCCCTGATCGCCCGCGAACAGGTGCTCGCCCGCGTCAACGATACGATCGAGAGCTACGCCAGCCCGGCCAAGGCGAACGCCCAGCTGCGCAAGTTCGAGCGCCGTGGGAACACCGCGCGCAGCCGCCTCGAGCGCGAGGTACGCAAGACGCGTGTGCGCGTCGAACGCGAGGTGCGCCAGACGCGCGCAAGCGTCGAGCGCGAGGCGCGTCGCGTCCAGCGCGAGGGCGAAGATCTCGCCAACAAGGTTCAGGAGCGCATCCTCAGCCTCGTGTGAGCGCAAACCCCTTCCCCCGTCCCGGACCGGAGAGGCCGGGGACGGGAAGGTCTGCCGGCCTCATATCCCGCCGGTAGTAGAAGCACCCTCTCCTCCCTCGCCGCCGGGCGGTCCCCCTACCGCCCGGCGGCATTTTCTTCGGTCGCGCTCCTCGGCCCTGAATATCCACTCCATGGTGCACCCCCGCTCGTCGATGCTCCAACCCGCTCGACCCGCCACCTCCCACGTCGCCCCGGAGCGTCCTGGATCGATAGTCGGGGCTGCCACTCCAGGTTTGGCAGAATGCGAGCAGACATGAACGCAGACGAAGTCCTCAAGGCGCTGGAGGTCGTTATCGACCCTGAGCTGCGACGCTCGATCGTCGAGCTCGAGATGGTGCGCTCGATCGACATCTCCGACAACGGAGTGATCGACGTAACGGTCTCGCTGACCACAGCTGGCTGCCCGATCCGCGGACACTTCCAGACCTCTGTCGCGGAGGCCGTATCCGCGCTGGAGGGCGTCTCGCATGTGAACGTCTACTTCGACGTGCTCAGCGACAGCGAGAAGGCCTCTCTGCAACAGAAGCTGGGGCGCGGCAGCCTGCCCGCCGGCTCGCTCGCCCAGGTATCCAACGTGTTGTGCATCGGCTCAGGCAAGGGCGGCGTGGGCAAGTCCACTCTTACCGCCAACCTGGCAGCCGCGCTCGTGGCTGACGGCAAGCGCGTGGGCATCCTCGACGCAGACGTGTGGGGCTACTCGATCCCACGCATGTACGGCCTCGGCGCGACCCGCCCGCCGGTCTCGCCACAGCGCAAGATCATGCCGCTGGAATCCCAAGGCGTGAAGGTCATGTCGATCGGCTTCTTCCTGGAGGAGGACGCAGCTGTGGTGTGGCGCGGGCCGATGCTGCACAAGGCGCTCGGCCAGTTCCTGCAAGACGTCGAATGGGGTGTACTCGACTACCTCTTGATCGACCTGCCGCCAGGCACCGGCGACGTCTCGATGACGCTCGCGCAGATGCTGCCACAAGCACAGTTCGTGATCGTCACGACCCCACAGGCCACGGCCCAGAAGGTCGCGCGCCGCTCGGCTGAGATGGCCAACAAGGTGTCGCTCGAGATCTGTGGCGTGATCGAGAACATGTCCGGCTTCACGACGCCAAGCGGAGAGCGCTATCCGATCTTCGGCGAGGGCGGCGGCAAGGAGCTCGCCGACGAGCTCGACGTGCCCTTGCTCGGCAAGGTGCCACTCACGATGCCCCTGCGCGCCCAGGCCGATGCGGGCACCCCGCTAGTGATCGAGGACCCCGACGACCCGGCCTCACAGGCGATCCGCCAAGCTGCACGAGGCCTGATCGCGATGGCGCCGATGGAGCTGCCAACGCTGCCGCTCGTCGAAGTAGCGCCCCCGAGTCCCGCGGCACCGCCGACGAGCCCAAAGCCGGCGGGTATGTCTTTGCCTATGGCCTAGCGCCCCCGTAGCCGAACTCAGGCCGGACACTTGCGGGCCCCTCGTCCTAGACACCTCGTCCTAGACACCTCGTCCGAACTCGCCCGAGCCGCTTGGGCCCGGTGGGCGGGGGATAGGCCCTACTTGGTATTGGCGAAGTACTCCGCGTTGATCGAGGCGAACTTCTGCCACTCGTCAGGGAGCTGATCCTCGGCGAAGCAGGCGTCCACCGGGCAGGCCTCGACGCATGCGTCGCAGTCGATGCACTCCTCCGGATCGATGTAGAGCATCTCGGCCGCGTCATAGCCGGGCTCGTCGGGCGTCGGGTGGATGCAGTCGACAGGGCACACCTCGACACAGGAATTGTCCTTCGTGCCAATGCACGGCTCAGCGATTACGTAGGCCATTCGCTTCCTTCTCGATTCGTTTGGGGGCTACTTATTGCGGGACGACGAATAGTAGCGAGGCCGATTGGCTAATCCTCGAATGGGCACCTCGGGCAACGCCGGCCCACCGCTCGGACGCACTCGGCACGCCGCTCCGGCGCACTCGGGCTCACCGCTCGGACGCACTCGGCACGCCGCTCCGGCGCACTCGGGCTCGACCGTCCCGCGCACTCCGCTAGCTTTGGGCGATGCTCTTGCTCACCGGCGCCACTGGGCTGGTCGGTTCGGCCTTGCTGCGCCGACTGGTCGCCGAAGGACAGCCCGTGCGCTGCCTGGTGCGTGATCCCAGGCGCCTCGGCCCGCAGCGCGTACGCGTGCAGATAGCACTCGGCGACCTCGCCGACCCGCCGTCGTTTCGCAACGCGATGCGGGGCGTCAGTACCGTGGTGCACCTGGCCGCCTCCGCGCGCGACCAGCCACACGGCTCGATCGAGGAGCTCGCGGCCATCGCCACCTGGAGGATGGTCGAGGCGGCCAGGCGCGCCGGCGTGGAGCGCTTCGTGTTCTTCTCCACGCTCGGCGCCTCCACACATCACCGCGCACGCCTGTTCCGCGCCAAGGCGCTCGCCGAGCAGGCCGTGCGCGAGTCGGACATGCACTCGATCGTGGTCGCCCCGTCGCTTGTGTATGCGCCCGGCGACCGCTGGCTGACGCTGATCGAACGCCTCTCGCTACTACCTGTCGTGCCGATCTCCGGCCGCGGGCGGGCGGTCTGCCAGCCGATCTGGGCGGAGGACGTCGCGAGCTGCGTCGTAGCGGCTCTACGCGAGCGCGGGGATACCGGGAGCGAGCCCATCCATGAGCGCTATGAGCTGGCGGGACCTCAGACCATGTCCTACAGGGAGGTGATCGACGCGGCGCTGCACTCACTCGGCCGCGAGCGTCCGCTCCTGCCGACGCCCACACCGATGGTCTCGCGCACGCTCCGACTGGTCGAGCGAGCGCTGCACGAAAGCACACCCATCACATGGGATGAGGCCGAGTTGCTCGAGGCCAACATGGTTTCTCCACGCGGAACGACCGACACGGAAGCGTTCGGAATCGCACCGCAGTCCATGTCTGCGGTGCTCGGCTCGGGCTAGGAGAGCGGCGGGCGGCGCCCTGTCCACGGGGCGGCCGCCTCCACCTGCGAGGCCAACGCCAGCAATGCCGCCTCTCCGACAGGCCGCCCAACGATCTGCACACCGAGTGGGAGACCATCTTCGCCCTGATACAGCGGCAAGGAGATCCCCGGTTGGCCGCTCGCGTTGAAGACCGGTGTAAATGGCGTGAACAGGCCTGAGCGGGTGAATGTGGCCATCGGATCGGGGGCGGCGGTGTCAAGCGTGCCGATCGGCAAGGGGCGCTCTGCCAGCGCCGGCGTCAACAGCGCGTCGTAGGGCTCCAAGAAAGTGACCAGCTGTCGGGTGAGCGACTGCAATTGGATTTCGAGGGCGAAGCCCTGCACAGAGTTGAAGCTCTGGGTCATCTGGTGGATCGCCCAGCTCATCGGCTCCATGTCCTCGGCCGTCGGCTCGCGGCCGGCAACCATGCCGGAATAGACGATCTGCAGCGCGATATGGATCGAAAAGACGGCACCAAACAGCTCGGATAGGCCCTCGATGCGCCAGGGAGGATCGATCTCCTCGACCTCATGGCCGAGCGAGCGCAACAGCTCCGCTGCATCTGTAACCGCCTGCGCGCAGATCGGATCGACGACGGCGTCGGCGATCGGCGGGAACGTCGTCGTCGCGATCCGCAGCTTTCCCGGCGCGCGTTCAGCAGACAGCGCGAACGGCTCGGACGGAGGCTGCGCCCAGGTAGCGTCGCCCAGCTCATAGCCGGCGAGTACGTCGAGGATCGCAGCTGTGTCGCCGACCGTTCGGGTCAGCACGCCATCGACATCCAACGGCGCCTCGCCACGTTCGGGCGCGGCGGAGATGCGCCCGCGCGCGACCTTCAAGCCGACGAGCCCGCAGCAGGCAGCTGGAATGCGCACCGAACCGCCACCGTCGTTGCCGTGCGCGACCGGCACCATGCCGGCAGCGACCGCCGCGGCCGCACCGCCCGAGGAGCCCCCCGGCGTGCGCTCGGTATCCCACGGATTGCGCGTGGGACCGAATAGGCGCGCCTCGCTTACCGGCAGGATGCCGTACTCGGGCAGCGTGGTCGTCCCCACGATCACGAAGCCTGCGTCCTTGAAGCGACGTGTGATGTTGCAGTCGTGCTCGGCCACGTGCTCGGCCAGCAGCGAGCACCCGATCGTCGCCTTCAAGCCGGCCACCGGGCGATTGTTCTTTATCGCGATCGGCACGCCCGCGAATGGACGCTGATCGCCAGATTTGATCTGCCCGGCGGTCGCGAGCGCACGTTCGCCGTCGATCTCCACGAACGCGTTCAGCTTGGGGTTCAACTGCTCGATGCGAGCGAGCGAGGTCTCCACCAGCTCGCGCGAGGACACCTCGCCGGAGCGCACCATCGCGGCGAGCTCGGTCGCGGGACGGAACATCAGGTCACTGTCGCTCACGGCACTCCTCCTAATGGATGACCCGGCATGGCGCCACCAAACCTGTGGGCGCGAAGAACCTCCCGCGATCCATCTCGATCACGGCGCGATCCACCGCTCGCCGCAGCGGAGCCTACCGGGACGAATCCTGCGACGATATGAGCCTGCCCACAAGGCAGCCGGGTCGAGTCTCGGTGCAATCCAGCGGGGTCGACTCTCAACCGGTCATCTCAAGCCTGAAAGCGAGTGCCCATGAGCGAGGTCACGACACAGTCGCCTCCCGTCCCATCCCCTTCCAATGAAGTCCAGTCCGGTCTAGAGGGCGTCGTCGCCTTCGCCACCGAGATTGCCGAGCCCGACAGGGCAGGCGGATCGCTGCGCTATCGCGGCGTGGACATCGAGGATCTGGTCGGCGCGGTCCCCTACGAGCAAGTCTGGGGCCTGCTGGTAGACGGACGCTTCGAGCCCGGCCTCCCGCCGGCCGAACCGCACGTTCTGACCGTGCGCTCCGGCGACCACCGCGTGGACGTCCAGTCGGCGCTGGCGATGCTCGCCCCCGAGTGGGGCTTCAACGCACTGATCGACATCTCCGACGAGCAGGCACGCGACAACCTCGCGCGAGCCTCGGTTATGGCACTGTCGTTCGTGGCCCAGTCCGCACGCGACGCCGGACAACCGCCTGTGCCTCAATCCGAGGTCGACCAGGGCAAGTCGATCCCCGAGCGCTTCCTGATCCGCTGGCGCGGAGAGGTCAATCCCGACCACGCCAAGGCGATCGACGCCTACTGGATCTCCGCCGCCGAGCACGGCATGAACGCCTCTACGTTCACCGCACGGGTGGTCGCCTCAACCGGGGCAGATTGTGCCGCGGCGCTGTCGGCAGCCGTGGGCGCTCTCTCTGGCCCGCTGCACGGTGGGGCTCCGTCGCGCGTGCTGAAGATGCTCGACGAAGTGGAAGAGACTGGCGACGCCGAGGTATGGGTCAAGGAGGCGCTCGACCGCGGTGACCGCTTGATGGGCTTCGGCCACCGTGTGTATCGCGCCGAAGACCCACGTGCACGCGTCCTGAGGCGCACCTGCCGGGAACTCGGTTCGCCGCGTTTCGAGGCCGCCGAGGCACTCGAGAAAGCGGCGCTGGCCGAGCTTACGGCCCGCAAGCCCGACCGTGTGCTAGCCACCAACGTGGAGTTCTGGTCGGCGGTGATCCTAGATCTGGCCGAAGTGACGCCGGACCTGTTCACGCCGATGTTCACATGCGCACGCGTGGCTGGCTGGTCGGCCCACATCCTCGAGCAGAAGCGCGAGGCCAAGCTGATCCGCCCGACCGCGAAGTACGTGGGCGAGGGCCCACGGCCGGTGTCGGCGGTGGAGTAGCGGGTCCCGACTCTCCCTGCTTAACAATCTCGGCCCGCGGTGGCCGCGAGAGTGTGTCGGTGGCAACCCGCCAGCGCACTGATCCTGACGCCTACTCTCTTATTCGGCCACCGGTCGAGCTAATCCTGGCCGGAAGGCGGGAGAATCGAACTCCATCCGGAGCGACCCGGACTCACGGGTATCAGCCCGCTCGTGGTCCCAGACCACTTCACCTTCTGTACAGACAATTGTACTCGTAGGACGGGACGTAAATAGACGAGGGCCCGGCATCGTGCCGGGCCCTCGTCACACCTATCGACCGAATACGAGTGCGACTGGAGCGCCGCACTCGCCGATATTCGGTCTGACTACATCATTCCGCTCATGTCGGGCATACCGCCGCCGGGCATACCGCCGCCTTCCTTCTCCGGTACCTCGGCGACGATCGCCTCGGTGGTGAGGATGTTCTTGGCGATCGACGCGGCGTTCTGAAGCGCCGAGCGCGTCACCATCGCCGGGTCGATGACCCCGGCGGCGACGAGATCGACGATCTCGTTGGTGGCGGCGTTCAGGCCTTCTCCGGCCTTGGCCTTGCGCACGTCGTTGACCACCACTGAGCCCTCGAGCCCAGCGTTCTCGGCAATCTGACGTAGCGGCTCCTCCAGTGCCCGCAGCACGATTCGTGCCCCGGTCCGCTCGTCGTCCGAGCCGTCAGTGGAGGCTCCGTCGCCGTCAACCGAGACGGACGCCGATGCCTGCAGGAGCGCAACGCCGCCTCCGGGCACGATGCCCTCCTCGAGCGCCGCGCGAGTGGCCTGTAGAGCATCCTCGACGCGGTGCTTCTTCTCCTTCATCTCCGTCTCGGTAGCCGCACCGACCTTCACGACGGCGACGCCGCCGGAGAGCTTGGCCAGACGCTCCTGGAGCTTCTCGCGGTCGAAGTCCGAGTCGGTGTTCTCGACTTCGGCCTTGATCTGGTTGATACGCCCCTTGATCGCCTCGGCATCGCCGGCACCGTCGACGATCGTGGTGTTGTCCTTGGCGACAACCACACGGCGAGCGTGACCGAGCTGAGACACCTGCGTGTTCTCGAGCTTGAGGCCCATCTCCTCGGTGATGACCTCTGCTTTGGTGAGGATCGCGATGTCCTCGAGCATGCGCTTGCGACGGTCGCCGAAACCGGGAGCCTTGACGGCCACGCCGGTGAAGGTGCCACGTAGCTTATTGACCACGAGCGTGGCGAGCGACTCGCCCTCGACGTCCTCGGCGATGATCAACAGCGGCTTGCCCGACTGAATCACAGCCTCGAGCACCGGCAGCACGTCGCGCACCGAGCCGATCTTCTGGTTGGCAATCAGGATGTAGGGGTCCTCGAGAGTGGCCTCCATACGATCCTGGTCGGTGACCATGTACGGCGAGATGTAGCCCTTGTCGAACTGCATGCCCTCGGTGAACTCTAGGTCCATGCCGAACGTCTGGCCCTCCTCGACGTTGACAACACCGTCCTTGCCGACCTTCTCGATCGCATCGGCGATCACGTCGCCGATCTCCTCGTCGCCGGCTGAGATTGTCGCCACGCGGGCGATCTGGTCCTTGCCGGAGACCTCCTTTGACTGCGAGGCGATGTTGGCCACGACCTGGTCGACGGCCTTCTCGATGCCGCGCTTGAGCGCCAGCGGGTTGGCGCCGGCCGCGACGTTCTTCAGGCCCTGGCGAACGATCGCCTGAGCCAGCACGGTCGCCGTCGTGGTGCCATCGCCGGCAACGTCGTTGGTGGCTGTAGCCACCTCACGCACCAGCTGAGCGCCCTGGTTCTCGAAGACGTCCTCGACCTCGATCTCACGGGCGATCGTGACACCGTCATTGGTGATCGTGGGCGCTCCGAACTTCTTGTCGAGCACGACGTAGCGGCCCTTGGGGCCGAGCGTCACCTTCACGGCGTTGGCCACCGCGTCCACGCCGGCCTCGAGCGACTTGCGCGCGTCGGCCTCGTACTTGATCTCCTTGTGTGCCATGTCTTCAGTTCTCCTTTGCGCCTGCGCGCTTTACGCGACCTTGGCGAGGACGTCGGACTCGCGCAGCACGAGCAGATCCTCCCCGTCGACCTTGATCTCGGTGCCGCCGTCCT
>DATHNH010000053.1:0-6601 GCA_035486255.1 Solirubrobacteraceae bacterium
TGACGCGTCGCTGGATGTCACGCCATTACGCAGGTCGCATGATGAGCTTCGTCGCAACGGCAGGACGCTTTGTGCCAGGTGATCGCGGTGGGCGTCCGGCTGACGTCGAGTCAACGCTGGTCGAGGAGGATCCCGATCAGCTCGGCCGCTGAAATGATCGGCCGACGCGCATGCGGCTCGGGCCGAGCTCGCGGGACGCGGGGTAGAGTGAGCGAGGTGACGGAGTTCCCGTGGGGCCTGTTCGTGTTCTTCGAGGGACCCGATGGCAACCGCTGGGCGCTCCAGCGGCCTCCGGTTCGCGAGTAGCCAGGGGCGACCCATACCGTTCCAAATGAATCGCTGAGGAGTACCCTCCAGGGGTGGTGGATAACTGATGTTCGTCGTGCTCTTCGAGGTTCAGCCCAAGCGAGAGCAATGGGACCGCTACCTGGAGCTTGCCGCGATGCTGCGACCGGAGTTGGTCCAGATCCGCGGATTCATCGACAACGAGCGTTACACGAGCGACCGCACCGAGGGGCGGCTGCTGTCGTTGTCGACTTGGGAGGACGAGAAGTCACTCGTCCGTTGGCGCACCCTGGCACTCCACCACGGTGTCCAGCGACAAGGACGCTTTGAGGTGTTCGAGGATTACCACCTTCGCGTCGGCGAGGTCTCGAGCGATCGCGACCACGACGACCTTGACCACAGCCGTCTCGATGTGACAGAGATCGGTGGCGCCCCGGCGGTCACCGTGACCGAAACACCCCCCGGAGGGCGGGTGAAGCTTCCCCCGCCCTCAGCGGACCTACTCGATGCTGAGTCCTACAGTGGGATCACCTTCACCGGTAAGCGCTTGATGCTCGCCTCGTGGTGCGGTGACGACGCGGCCGGCGCGTGGATAGAGCGTCAGCCCGCGGGTGCTCGGCACCGCCATATCCGCATCATTCGTGACTACGGCATGCATCGGCGCGAGGAGGCGCCGCAATATTTCCCGGCGATGGACGCCGTCTCCGTCGCGGACGAGTAAGAAGCGACTAGGGGCTTTGGGACATTCCCGGCGAGGGACGCCGTCTCGCCGCAGACAAGCAAGAGACAGCTGAAGATTGCGGTTTGCCGACGGCGGTAGGATTGGATCGTGTCGCAGTCCAAGAAGAAATTCAGCGAATACTCCCCCGCCAAGCAGCTCTGGATCGTGGTCCTCTTCGTCGCGTCGCTTGGTCTGGTCGCCGCCGGGGAGCGCGACATCCAGCGTCGCCCGGCCGACCAGGTGCGCGGCAACAAGCTGTTCTGGCACGTTGTGTGCCTGAATGCTCTCGGTGCGGCAACCTATTTTCGCTGGGGACGTCGGCCGATAGCCGATACGGCGAACAAGTAGCTCACTTGCTTCTTGGTAGAGGCCTAACCGGCGATCGCGACCATCCCGCTCGGCTGTGAAGTCGTCGTATCTGTGAGCGGCTTGCGAGCGTGAAAGCGAAACGAGCGGCCACCCGCATCGACGCTCGGCTCAACGAGGCCGGCGCGCTCCAAGCGCGCGGGCAGCTCGTCAGGGCTGACGGGAACCAGCGTGTCGTGGATGTGCAGCAGTTTGAAAGCTCGGCCCGTACCAAGGCTGTCGGTCCCGGCGAAGGTGCCGCCGGGGCGCAGCACCCTGCAGACCTCCGCCATGAGCCGGTCCTGCAGCTCAGGCGATGGCACGTGGTGGAGCATCGTGAAGCACACCACGCCCGAGAAGCGATCGTCGACGAACGGCATATCGGTCGCGTCGGCCTGGACTACCTCCACATCGTCGTCGAGCGTTTGTTCCAGCCGCTTGCAGTAGCCCTCTGAGAGCTCGACGACGGTCAGCGAGCCGGAGCGACGAGCGAGCACGCGGGTTGTGGCGCCGAAGCCGGGGCCGACCTCGAGCACGTCGTCGCCCAGGTCCACGCCGGCCAGGGCCCAGGGGAGCAACTCGCGCTCCACGGTGTGCGCCCACCAGCCCGATGAGCAGAGAACGGCATGAGCCTTGTTCATGTCGAGAACAATCTAGTCGAGTCGGCCCAAGCGGCGTCTGCGATGCCGTCGATCGACGATCAGGGAGAAGGGTTCGCGTCTCGAGCTCCGCTACGCGCCGACAAGGTCGGCAGGCGGAGCCTCCGAGCGACCGAGCGAGTTCCTTGCCAGTGCGATGTGGCGATCCACGAACTCGCTGATCGTGTGCACGACGAGCCGCGTGTCATCCCACATAGGCAGGTGGCCGCAGCCGGGCAGCATGCGCGCCTCGACACCCGGTATCTCACGTCTGAAACGTGGCGCGTGACGCTCCGCCGGCAGGATGCGATCGAACTCGGGCGAGGCGAGCAGCACGGGACAGGCGATGCGGTCGAGCTCATGAAGCGACAGTCCTTTGTCGGCGCGCGCCGACTGGATCGCCTTGCCGGCCACGGCGCAGCGTATGGACGTGAGTGCAAGGTCGACGGCATCGGCGGGGGCGACCAGCTCCCCGTGGCGCATCGCATCGCGCATCGCCAGACGTCTGCTCCCAGGCCGCTTCATGACAGTGTCGATGTGGCGCGAGGTGAGGCGCGTGACGCGCAGCTGGCGCGCAAAGAAACGCGCGAGTCGCTTGGCCTCGCCGTCGCCTTCGCTCCAGCCGCCGGCGGGCGCGAGTGCGACGACCGATCGGGCCCGACCGCGCTTGGCGAGCTCGAGCGTGAGTGCGCCTCCCAGCGAATTGCCGACGAAATGCGCGCTACCCACCCCGAGCTCGTCGAGATGCCGTTCGAGGTGGTCGGCGCTGGACGCGAACGTAAGTGGAGCGCGGAGGTCGAACGGCGGGCCGCCGTCGTGGCCCGCGAGCGTCGGAGCGATGACTTCGTAGCGGGCCGCCAGCTCGCCGAGCACGGGTCGCCAGTGGTGCCAGGTGCCTGTGAACCCGTGCAGGAGTACCAGTGGCTCACCGGAACCGGCGCGGTACAGCGCGGGAGAGATCTCACCCATGAGCGAAGGCTACTCTGCCGGAGCGCGTCGGCGCTCACAAGGTGGTGGTCGGCTCGGCAGGTCTTGGCGGATCTGGCTGCCAAAATGGGCTCACAGCCCTCGAGACGAATCGTGCCGGTGGGAGCGGATTCGGCCTTTGGCTGGTAGATATGGTCGATGGATCGGTTGAGCCTCGATCTCGATAGCCCCCGGGCGATCAGTTTGGTGATCGCCGGCACCGTCCAAGGCGTCGGCTTCCGCGAGGCGGTCCGACGCCGCTCACGCGAGCTCGGCGTGATGGGCTGGGTGCGTAATGCCGAGGATGGCACCGTGGTCGTGCATGCCGAGGGTCAGTCGCGCGCGCTCCAGGAACTGATGGCCTTCTTGCGCCAGGGTCCGCCGGGAGCCACGGTCGTGGATGTGGCGGTGGAGCGCGTTAAGACCGAGGGCCACGAGCAGTTCGCGCTACGTGGCGTTAGCGCGGGCGAGTTCGTCGTGCAGCAGCACGCGGCAACGGCGCGCCATTTCGACCTGCGTCTCGAGGTCGAAGGGGTGATGCGCTCTTGGACGCTACCGAAGGGCCCGTCGCTCGATCCTTCTGTGAAGCGCTTGGCCGTCCAGGTGCCCGACCATGAGATCGACTACAACACTTTCGAGGGCCGCAGGGACGACGGGGCTGTGATCGTGTGGGATAGGGGCCACTACGAGCAAGGCGGCAGGGTCTCCTGGCCCCAGGCGCTTGAACGTGGACACGCGGTGTTCGTCCTACACGGCGAGAAGCTGCGCGGCGGGTTTGCGCTGCAGCGCACGCGACCGGGTCCCAAGCCACAGTGGCTGCTGATCAAGCGTCGCGACGAAGCAGCACGCCCGGGCTCGGACATCGTCGCCGAGCAGCCTACGTCGGTTGTGAGTGGGCGGACCCTGGAGGAGCTGTTGAGGGAGGGCTAGCGTTTTCGGCGGCATGTCAACCGCTCGCTGCCTCGGGAGCAAGCGACCGCGCGACTTGCAAAGGGTCGCTCCCGTCCCACTTGCCCTCGGACGCATATGGCCGGAAGCGCACGAACGCGGACTCGTGGTGGAAGGGCCGGGCGGCGTGAGCCCGGACAGCGACATGGTGCTCGGGATGGTCGGTACCTTGGGCGTAGGCACGCATCGAGGCGGTGCTCTGCCACAGCGAGAATGTGCTCACCAATGCGGGCGGTCTCGCCAGTCCGGTGGAGGCAAGCAGGGCCTGGTTGCTGACCGCGCGCCTCTCAGCCGCGGCGCTGGCCCGCAGGAAGCGGATCGCGTGAGAGAGTCGCAGACGCCCGATCGTGAGCACCGCGGCCGGCTCGTCCTCATCCATCGGCTGCTCGTGATCGAGCAACCCGGCCAGGCCCGGCCACGCGCCGAAGATTCGCGTCGGTTGCAGTCGTACCCTCCACCCGTGCGCGAGTTGCTCGGCGAGTGGATGGCCGGCGAGGAAGTCGTCGAGAGCGTGGTCGTCATCCCAGGCAGCGATCAATCCCACACGACCGAGGTTGGGTCGGGGGAGCAGATGAGCGCTCAACGGCGCGGCGATCGTGATCTCGGCGTAGCGCATGCCCGGAACTTTCGCCAGCTCGAGCTTGCTCGGGGAGAGGCCGAGCACGACGCGCTTGCCGACATCGGCGAGATGTACCGAGGCGATCACAGAAGCGCTTGGATTTGGCCGACGGTCACGCTACTATTCAGTGTACCAAATGGTAACTTCAAGTTCAAGCGACGCCGTCCCGATCGATCATGCTGCCGAGGCACGGCGCAGGTTGCCGGCAGCGCAGAGGCGAGCCCTGATCGAGAACGCCGCGGCGCGTCTCTTCGCCGAGCGCGGCTACGTGGCGACGACCGTCGAGGACATCGTCGCCGCGGCTGGTGTGAGTAAGCCGATGCTCTATCGCCACTTCGAGTCGAAGAAGGAGCTTCAAATCAAGCTGCTCGAGCGTCGTCGCGACGAGCTTGCGGCAGCCGCGCTCGACAGCTTCCTGCAAGGCGAAGGGGAGCCCGGCCGGCGCCTCCCGGCAATGATCGATGCGTGGTTTGCCCATGTGGAGCGCCATCCGCATACCTCGCGGATCCTCTTTCAAGATGCCATCGGCGATCCGGACATACAGGAGCTCCAACGTGATCTGCGCGACCGTCAACGCGCCGCCGACGTGGCGCTGTTGCGTGAGTTCGCGCCTGAGCTGCCTGAGCGCGAGCTGGAGCCGTTGGGCGAGATCATCCGCAGCTCGCTGACAGGCCTTGCGCTGTGGTGGCTCGACAATCTCGAGGTCCCGCGCGGGACTCCTGTGGCAGCCATCCTGCGCGTGACCACGAGTGTGCTCACGAGCGTTGGAGCACAAGTCGCAGGGTGATCGCCGAGGTAGGGTGGTGGCAGTGGCAGGAGCCGAGGACAGCGACGCTTACCCGCGCCCGATGCTGACGGTCGACGTCGTGGTGCTCGCCGGTACCGAGGCGAGCCGACGCGTCTTGCTCATTCAGCGCGGCAACCCGCCGTTTCGCGGCAGCTGGGCGTTGCCGGGCGGCTTTGTGGAGGAGGGTGAGCAAGTCGTCGAAGCCGCGCCGCGGGAGCTTGCCGAGGAGACCGGCTTGCGGCTCGGCGAGCTGCGGCTACTGGGCGTCTACGACACGCCGGGACGAGACCCTCGCGGCTGGACGGTGTCGGTCGTCTATCTCGCCCACGTGCAAGAGGAGGCGACCGTTGCCGGCGCCGATGACGCCAGTGACGCACGCTGGTTTGCCGTTGACAGCCTGCCCGAGCTTGCCTTCGATCACGCGGTCATCCTTGCCGACGCGCTGGCAGCGGCTTGATCGCCGACGGGGTCGCAAAGGCTTGACGAGATAGCGGCTTGGTTGCCGGCTTTCCAGGCGCGGGCAGCGTCTGGAGGACCGCTTTGCCGGCGATGTAACGGGTTGGCAACAGACCTCGCCCCAGAATCCTCACTAATCTGATAAAGATTATGATGATTATGGGTGGAGCGCTCGCCATGAGCTGCGCTCCCTCGTGATTCCCCTCCCACCCGTCGAACAACCCAACAGGAGAAGGCCAGATGTCCCACACCCACGCTTCACACACCACTCGCAAAGGCAGGCGCCGAACGCGCCAAGTCGCGCTCGGCGCCGTCGCGATGCTCTTTGGCGTCCTGCCGGGCGCCATCGTGGGCGTCGCACAGGCGGCGCCCACGGCTCCGCCGCCGGTGACGATCCTCAGCTCGCAGCCGAACATCGGCCAAGGCGACATCTTCATCTCGCCGTTCGGCGACTCGAGCACCTACGCCAACGGTCCCGAGATCCTCGACAGCCATGGCAACGTCGTCTGGTTCCAAGCCGCCCCCGCGGGCGAGGAGGCCAGCGACTTCCGCGCGCAGACCTATCTCGGTCAGTCGGTTCTCACGTTCTGGCAGGGCACCGGCCTCGGCGGCCTGGCCCAGGGCACCGACTACATCTACAACGACCACTACAAGCAGATCGCCGCGGTCAAGGCGGGCAACGGGTATTCCGCCGACGGGCATGAGTTCCTGATCACGCCGTGGAACACCGCGCTGATCCTCGCCTACACGACCGGCACCGCCAACCTGACCTCGATCGGCGGTCCCGCCAGGCAGACGGTCATCGACGGCATCGTGCAGGAGATCGACATCCGGAC
>DATHNH010000054.1:0-6570 GCA_035486255.1 Solirubrobacteraceae bacterium
AGCTGCATCCCAAGGTCTACGAAAACGACCTGGAGCTGCTCTTGGTCCCCCCTACCCTGACTCTCCTCGGTGGTATCGGGAGTAGTTGGGAGGACTTGCGCAAAAAGCCCCCGGGCATATCGGAGAAGGTCCTATCTATTACTTCGACAGTCGTCTTCGCGGCGATCATCGGCGGAAGCGCCGGCTTCCTTGTCTACGCCTATAGCTATCTCTACAGGCACTCGCATGTGAACACGATCGCGGTGTCGGTCAGTCTCTGTGTGGCTGTGATCTACGCGATTCGGGCGTGGGCGCTGATCGAGTGGACCGATGATTGAAGTGCCTGCCGGCCCGGCACGCCGTGACCGATCCGCTGATGCTCGAGCGCCGGTTGCCCATGAGCCCGCTGCGACGCGTCTGGTCATCGAGCCTGAGGTCCACGGATGGACTCCGCTGGACATCACGTCCATCCGAGCCACGATCCCCGCCGTAGCAGTGGTTTTGCGCGATGGGCCCGATTTGTTACGCGGAGCCGGTTGGACCTTGTTTGGCGGGCGGCCGAAACTGGGTCTGCCTCCGAATTGCCTCCGTGACGTTCGGTCGAGGTTGAGACGCCGGCCCATTCTCCGTCCGCAGCGGTGCTCATGATGGCGCCGTGCCCCGCATCAGCTTCTTCTACGGAATCGTCGTGACGATGTACTTCTACGACCACGACCCGCCCCACTTCCACGCCGAGTACGCCGAGCATCACGCGGCGATTGTGATCGGCAGCAACGACGTGTTGGTCGGCAGTCTCCCGACTCGCGCGCTCAAGCTCGTGACCGAGTGGGCGACTCTGCACCGCGATGAGTTGGAAGCCGACTGGCAGCGAGCCAAGGACGGGGGTTCTCCTGAGCCCATCGACCCGTTGCCGTAAGATGGGCTCATGGAGTTCGTTCGAGTCACATCTGTAGACGTGCTTGGTCACTATAAGCTCAGGCTTGGCTTCAGCGACGGCAGCACACGCGACGTCGATCTCACCGGGGAGTTGCACGGTCCCGTGTTCGAGCCGCTGGCCGATCCCGGCTACTTCGCCCAGGTGCAAGTAGACGACCAGTTGGGCACCGTGGTGTGGCCCAACGGAGCCGACCTCGATCCCCTCGTGTTGCACGGGGACTTCGAGCCGGCCTCGCGTCTCGTCCATCACTGAGCGACGGCCGAACACGTCGCACCCTCGGCATCGGCGGTTGGTTGACCGCGTCATGGTTGTCCCGGCTCCGCGTCCGGGAGCGAGACAACAATCGAGGGCTCACCTGCGGTTGCTCGCTTTATGCGCTCGCGTGCCAGACGTTCGGACGGATGGCCGTAGAGTCGTTGCACGAGCGCGCCACCATCGGTGTGGCCGAGTTGGTGGGCAACGTCCTGGGCGAGTAGTTCGAGGTCGTTGAACAGCCAAGAGCCGCAGAAGTGGCGCAGCTCGTAGAAGTCCATCGAGGGCCTGCCGAAGCGGCAACGAACCGGATGCCAGTAGTAGTGCGGTGTGCGGCCGGTCAGGACGCCACCCTTCTTGCCTCGGAAGACCATCGCGTCACTTCCACGGGGCATTGCAAGCAAACCCGCCTTTGCCGGTGCGGTGAGCACGCTCGTGCGTGTCTTGCTGTTCTTGGGCAACTCGAAACTGCGGGTTGCGGCCGAATACTGGCGTTCGATATGGACCTCGTCGGCCCGGATGTCGATGTCCGACCAATCATCTGAGCTGACATCTTGTGTCTCTCTAACTCGACTGACTCCGACGCTCTACGCTCTCAGAGATCCCTTCGCGTTGCTTTCTCAAGGCCTCCTGATACCGGTCGTGAGGGAGCGGCCCGACCAGGCTGAGGTCGTATACACGTTTAGGCTCAGCCGCCCGACGCCATCGGGCTAGGCCCACGTAAGCGGAAAGGGCGCCCGATACCCCGCCGAGTACGAGGGCTGTGGTCGCGACATGCGGGCGAAGGAGTGCCAAGGCAACAGTGATCAAAGTGACAAGAAGCCATGCCACCGCCAGGCCACGCCATGGGATGATTGTCATGAGTGCGATGAAACGTTTGCCGAATCGAGTCACAAGACTTTAATAATGATCCAAGATGGCAATGCAAACCATGCGCCGATCATTGCGCTGGCACCAGCGGCGATTGCTAGGTCCTGCAAGAGATCCGTGATGTCCCGCGTACCGTCGATGAACAGCAGTCCGAGAATGAAGGACCAGTCAATGGTCCAGCAAGCCCAAAGTTCCCCGAGAGATAGATCGCGAAGCCCCATTCGCCAGCGCGCAGCATACCGAGAAGTCTGGGATGGTTCCTATCTTTGGGCCCAATGCGGTCTAGTACGCGAATCGCGATGGGCGTTGGCGTCGGCGGGAAGTCGGAGCACCTGAGCAGGTGAGTCCTGTTCGCTTTCAACCTGCCTGGGGTACGGTGTCTCCTGACATATGATGCCACCAATGCAGCGACGGCGGAGATCGTTTATCGATGCCACATTTGGGCTTACATGGGCAAACGAGTGGCGAAGGCGCCTCAAAAGGGCGCGTTGCGATCGGCCGTTCGACCATGCAAATCCAGCATAGTTACTTGAGATTCCTGCGATGGGCCCGCCTGGACTCGAACCAGGGACCAACCGATTATGAGTCGGCGGCTCTAACCAACTGAGCTACGGGCCCGCGCCGCGCCGTGCGCGACTGCCCAGAAGCTACCAGCGTTGACCGTGTGTGCGCCTGGGAGCCTGGGGTGATTTGATTCTTTGGTCAACCAACGAGGGGAGCGTCATGGCAGAGCGTGCGGCGATCGTTACAGGAGCATCGAGCGGTATCGGCTTGGCGATCACGCGGATGCTCTGCGAAGAAGGGTTTGGTGTCACGATGGCCGCCAGGCGGCCGGAGAAGCTCCAGGCCGCCGTCGATGGGCTTGCCGCCGAGGGCTTCGACGTCCACGCGGTCCCCGCCTCGCTCGCCGAGGAGGGCGAGATCCAGAAGGTCGTCGCCGCCCATCGCGAGCGCTATACGAGGCTCGACGTGCTCGTCAACAACGCCGGTGTGGGCATCGGCGCGCCGGTTGGAGACATCCAAACCAAGCACCTGGACATGCAGCTGGACGTCAACCTGCGCTCGATCGTCCTCTTCTACCGTGAGTGCCTCTCGATGCTTCAGAGCGCCGGCGCCGAGCACTCCAACGCACTGGTCGTCAACACCTCTTCCATCTCCGGCAAGCGCGCGGAGGCATGGCTGTCGGTCTATTCAGCCACCAAGCATGCCGTCGTCGGCTGGACCGAAGCGATGAACAAGGAGCTAGGTGCACAGGGCATCAAGTCGACCGCGCTCTGCCCGGCGTTCGTCGACACCCCCATGACCGACTTCGTCAAGGGCCAGGTCAAGGCCGAGGACATGATCCGCCCCGAGGACATCGCCGAGGCAGTGCGCTATCTGCTGCGCGTCTCCCCCGCCTGCGTCGTTCCTGAGATGATGTTCGTCCGTCCCGGCGACGCCTTGTAGCACCGACAAAGAGGCTCGCGGCCCGGCGCGTGGGCGTGGTGACCGGCGACGCAGGTGGTCTGCGGGCGTTTGCGTCATTGTCTCCCACCCCTACCACAGCCCTCCCGACAACCACAGCTCTCCTCTTCGCGCCCACCCCGGTTCAGCTGAAAGGAACACCAATGAAGCTAGGCGTGCACATCGGCTACTGGGGCCTCGGCCTCAGCTCCCAAGACCAGCTCGAAATCGTCCAGGAAGCCGAGAAGCTCGGCTATGACTCCGTCTGGACGGCCGAGGCCTACGGCTCCGACGCAGCCACCGTGCTCTCGTGGCTTGCAGGGCAAACCTCGACGATCCGGCTCGGCTCGGGAATCTTTCAAATGCCTGGACGCTCGCCCGCGATGACCGCCATGACGGCTGCCACGATCGACCAGCTCTCGGGCGGACGCATGATCCTCGGCATCGGCTCCTCCGGCCCTCAGGTGGCCGAGGGCTGGCATGGACAGCGTTTTGCCAAGCAGTTGCAGCGCACACGCGAGTATGTCGCCGTCGTGCGCATGGCGCTCGCTCGCGAACGAGTCGATTTTCATGGCGAGACGCTCGAGCTGCCCTTGCCCGACGGCCCCGGCAAGGCGCTCAAGCTCACGATCTCTCCCGTCCAAGAGCACATCCCGGTCTACCTGGCCGCGATCGGCCCCAAGAACACGGCGCTCGCCGGCGAGATCGCCGACGGTTGGATTCCCACCTTGTTCTCGCCCGAGCACGTCTCCGAGCTGCGCCCGCTGCTGCAGGAGGGGGCCGACCGCTCCGCCCGCTCGCTGGAGGGATTCGACATCGCCCCCACCGTGAACGTGTTCGTCACCGACGACCTTCCCGCGGCACGCAACGCGATGCGACCTTTCATCGCGCTCTACGTCGGCGGCATGGGCTCGCGCAAGCAGAACTTCTACAACAACCTGGTATGCCGCTACGGCTTCGAGGAGCAGGCGAAAGTCATCCAAGACCTTTACCTCGAAGGCAAGCGCGAGGAGGCGATGGCCGCGATCCCCGATGCTCTGATCGACATGGTCTCCCTGTGCGGGCCCAAGGACGTTGTGAGGGAGCGTCTAGCCGTCTACCGCGAAGCGGGAGTGGGCACGCTGGGCCTCACCCCGATCGCCTTCACCAAGGACGACCGCCTCGAGCAGCTGCGCCTCGTCGCCGAGCTCGCCGCCTAGCGCAGCGCTCGGGCCGGGTGCTCGTGTCCGCCACCTCGAAGCCGTAGCGCCATGGCCGTCTCCCCCGTCCACGCCGTCTCGCCGGAGGATCGCCTGCAACCAGCCACGCCTCGGCTGCGCCTGCTACTAGGCGCCTTCGGCGACCCCGGGCATGCGTTTCCGATGATTGCACTCGGACGTGAGCTGCATGCGCGTGGACACGAGGTCACGCTGCAAACGTGGGAGCGCTGGCGCGCCCCCATCGAGGCGGAGGGCATCACCTTCGCCCCCGCCCCCGAGTACAGCGCCTTTCCCATCGGCGATCAGCCGCTCGACTTCTACGAGGCAGTTGTCTATGCCACGCGAGACACGCTCCCGCTCGTACGCGAATTGCGCCCCGATGTCGTCGTCCACGACATCCTCACGCTCGGCCCCTCGCTTGCAGCGGAGCTCTCGGGCATTGCGCGTGCGACGCTCATCCCGCACGTCTTTCCGGAGGCCGGCCCGGGTTTCCCGATCTACTCGTTCGGAGCTCGTTTGCCGCGCACCGCCGTCGGCCGCGCTTTCTGGGAGCGCGCTCATCTGCCCGTCCGCCGCGGCCTCGAGAGCGGGCGCCTCGCGCTGAACGTCACACGCGCGCAGGTCGGTCTGCCTCCGCTCTCCCATCCCCACGGCGGCACCAGCCGCGAGCTTGCTCTGATCGCCACTTTCCCCCAGCTTGAGTACCCGCGTCCTTGGCCCGCCCACGTCCATGTCGTCGGTCCGCTCATGTGGGAGCCACCGGCTGAGGAGGTCCAACTGCCGCCGGGCGACGCTCCGCTGGTGCTCGTAGCGCCCTCGACCTCCCAGGATCCGGACCACCGCCTGCTGCATGCCGCCTTGCGCGGACTCGCCGACGCCCCTGTCCGCGTGCTCGCGACCTATAACCGCAGGCTCCCCTCGCGTCCACTGTCCGTCCCCGCGAATGCGCGCGTCGTGCCATGGGTCTCCTATGCACGTACGCTTCCCGATTGTGAGGCCATCGTCTGCCACGCAGGCCACGGCACGCTCGTCCGCGCGCTCTCGAGCGGCGTTCCCGTCGTCGCCTGCCCCGTCGCCGGAGACATGAACGAGAACGCCGCTCGCCTCGCATGGTCCGGGACCGGCGTGCGTCTGCCGCGACGCTTCGTCTCCCCACGGCCTTTGCGCCACGCGGTCGAACACGCGCTATCCGAGCCGTCGGTCCGTGCCCGGGCTCGGGATCTCGCTGTCTGGGCTGCCGCCCACAATGCGGGCGGACGCGCCGGGATGCTCATAGAGCGACTTGCAGTCCCACACACACCCTCTGCCGCGACGCCGTCCGCCACCAAGCCCGACTCTTCTCTATCCCTTTAGGGAAACTCGACCCTTCCCGGAGGTTGACGTCCCCCGCAGGCCGGCGGACGAACGAGACTCTGGGGGTGGGACTCGAACCCACAACCCTTCGGTTAACAGCCGAATGCTCTGCCAATTGAGCTACCCCAGATCGTGAAGCTCGGGGTACTTTACTAAGGGTCCGTCTATGCTCGCATCAGGACGCTCCGTCGGGCCCACTATCGGCCAGCGCCCGCTCCTGGGCACGATCGAACTCCTGCTTGACCTCGCCGCGCAGCCTCGCCAAGTCGCTCACCTCGCCGACCCCTTGCGCACGCGCGGCATGGATGCGGCGGTCGATCCATGCGAGCTGCAGTTGCAATTGCTGCACCTCCAGCATCGGCGGCTTGGTCGAGCGGGCCGAGACCGGCCAACGGCCTGCTTCGACGGTCAGCTCGGCGAGCAGCCCAATCAGCTCGCGGTCCTCGGTATCGACGTCTTTGAGCGGCTCACCGAGGTGCCCCGCCTTCAGGTGCTCGGCCGCACGACGCATCAGCTCGCTGGTGAACACGCCGTCGA
>DATHNH010000055.1:0-3143 GCA_035486255.1 Solirubrobacteraceae bacterium
GCGGTCTATCAGCCGACCAGCCTTCACCGATGCCGCGTCGTTGAACATCGAACACAGCCCCTGAACTGACCCGGCACGGCTACCACCGGCGAGCCAGTCGGCGACGATCTCGTCCCCGACTTGAATGATCGGAACATCGCCGTAACGCTCAGTAAAGCTCTTGGTCAGCTCACGGCGGCGGATGTCGCTCGACTCCTTCGGGCGCGCGAACAGCGGATCGGTCGTCCAGCGCTCCCAGAAGCTACGAACGGTGACATCCCTCGCACGGACGGTCCCCAACCGCTCGCGCGCCTTCTCGCGCGCCCGCTTCGCCTCGGTCTTGGTCGCGAACGTGCCAGGACCACCCACGACCTTCGAGACGCTGAGGTTCTTCCCGGTAGCGGGATCGTAGACCTGCGCTCGCCAGCGACCCGATGGGAGCCGAGTGACGCTCACGCTGCCCTCTCCCGTTCTGACGCCCAGGAGATAGCCACAGACGACCGGAACCGGCGTGTGCGCCGTCCCCACGTCACCGATGGCATCCCTTCGGCGACCATCCGATCCACCGTCGCCAGGCTCACACCCATGATTGCGGCCAGCTCAGCGCGCGCCACATAGCGCTCAGGCCCTATGGGTTGCGCGGCGGCTGCTCGGGTTTCCGGGTTTGGGTTTTGTCCCTTCACACGGGTATATGACCGTGAGCGTCCGAAAACGGCCACCGACTTTGCGCTTGGCTCCCGCAACAACCAACCGCTGCCCCATGTCCGATGCGAGACGCACTCCTTGGCGGAGCGCCGGATCGCCGCGCGAACCCGGTGGGTCGATCCCGAACGATCCGGCACAGCCAGGCGAACCACTGTCAGAGCGAAAGGTCGTCCATACGCACGGCGGCGCGGGTCGCGAATACGAAATCTCCGCAGCGGTGGATCAGGCCCGCAGCGTGCAGACTCGCGACTCATCAACAGTCCCGAGATGCTCGCCTCGCTCGCGTTCGAGCTCCGCAATCGACCAAGGCCGCTGCGAATCGGAAGCCAGCAACAGACTGAGGATTCCTTTCTCTGCCCGCTCCTCGTCATCAGCGGGCATCCGGCTAATCATCCTGCATGGGAAGGTCTTTCCTTTCCTTGCCACGCCCCGGGCAGTTCGAGCTGCGCCGGGGCACTTTTTGATTGGGATTCCGTCAAGCTGAGCGCCAAGATGCGATCAGCACTACCTTTCACTTGTCAGCATACACTAAAAGAATGCTGTAGAAATGTCTGACGTAGAACAAAAACCCGATCTCCCGGCACTCCACCGCCTCGCCTATTCTCAGGATGGTCTTTTCACGACGCGACAGGCCCACGAGCGGGGCGTGAGCGCACAGCTTCTCGCCCACCACGCCCGATCAGGCCGCTTCCAGCGGATGCGACAGGGGCTCTACCGCCTCAGCGACTACCCGGCAGGCGAACACGATGAGATCCGCGCCGCATGGCTCACCGTCGGGATGGACAGAGCCGTCGTCTCGCACGAGAGCGCACTTGTACTGCACGGGCTCGCCGACGTACTGCCAAACACAGTGCATCTTCTCGTCTCCCGCGAGCACCGGGGAGTTCGAACGCCCAGCGGCGTAACCCTGCACACCGCTACCGCGCCCATACCGAACGGCGACATCACGACCCGCCAAGGCATCCGCCTCACCACCCCGGCGAGGACGATCATCGACGCGGCACGCTCAGGAACCGCACCAGAGCAGATCCAGATGGCCGTCCGCCAGGCCCTCCAGGAAGGCCGCACCACACCGAACCAGCTCGCCGAGCACGCCGAGCGAAACGGCGGACACATCGCCGCACTCGTGAAGCAAACAACCGAGGAAGCCACCGCCGCGTGAAGTACGACACCGCCGAGGCATTCCGAGCCGCACTTGACCAGCGCATTCGCAACGAAGCGACCACTACCGGTCTGCCCGTCATGCGGCTACGCAAGCGCGTCACCTTCGAGCGCTTCCTCGCCAGGCTCGCCATCGCGGAGCCCGGAAACTGGGTGCTCAAGGGAGCATTCGCGCTTGAGCTGCGACTCGGCGTGCGAACACGAGCAACCAAGGACATCGACCTCGCGGGAGCCGACGACGAGCAGGCCGCGACCACGAGACTCATCGCCGCGCAGGCGATCGACCTCCACGACCACTTCAACTTCGACGTAGCGCGCACCGCCGCACTCGACCAAGCAGAAGCATTCCGAGCCGTCCGCTACAGCGTGACCACCGAAGTCGCCGGACGACGCTTCGAGCAGTTCCCCGTAGACGTCGCCCTCAACGAGCGGCCAACCGCACCCTCCGAACGACTGCCAATCCCGAGCCTCCTGGACTTCGCCGACATCCAGCCCATCGAGATGCCCGTAATCGCCCTGGAGCAGCACATCGCCGAGAAGGTCCACGCATACACCGCGACCTACGGCCCACAAGAACAGCACAGCACCCGAATCAAGGACCTCATCGACATCCTCCTAATCGCCGACCTCGCCGCCCCATACGCCGACCGGCTACACGCGAGCCTCGCCGCGACATTCAGCACCCGCGAACGCCAGCCACTCCCCACCGTGCTCCCGCCACCGCCAGCCGCTTGGGCCAGCCCCTACGCACGCGCCGCCGAAAATGTGGGACTACCAGCCGACCTCGGGACGGCGCACGCTGAGGCCGCCACCTTCCTAGACCCAATCCTCGCTGGCACCACGACCGGCCGCTGGAACCACGCGCAGAACCGCTGGACCACTTCCTGAGCAGGACTACGGGCTCCCCCTCCCAAGCCGCACAGCCTGCCCCACTGCGTACCAAAAAATCTTGCACAGACTAGATGCACGGCTGTGCGATCACGGTGGGCTGGCTGCAAGATGACAGGGTGACCTAAAGTTCTCGCATGGCCAAGAGGTCGTGTTTTGTCATCGCCCCAATCGGAGATGAGGGGACCGTTGAGCGCAAGCGAAGCGATCAACTCCTTCGTCACCTAATTCGACCCGTACTTGAGGCGATGCAATACGACGTGCGACGCGCAGATGACCTCCACGAGGAGGGACTCATCACGCATCAGATCATTGAGCGACTAATCGACGGTGATCTTGTCGTGGCTGACCTAACCGGTCGGAACCCAAACGTCTTCTATGAGCTGGCCGTCCGTCATGCAGCGCAGAAG
>DATHNH010000056.1:0-3702 GCA_035486255.1 Solirubrobacteraceae bacterium
GGGGCTCGACCTCGCGTGCTCCCGCCATGACGACGCCTGGGATCGCGTCCTCGCTCGGCAGGTGCGCGAGCGCGGCCAGCTCGGCGGTGCTGGCAAGGAAGGCACGGCGCGTCAGCCAGCGCTCATGCAGCCTGACTTGAGCGTGGCGCACGCGACGGCGACGCAGGCCGACCCGACCCTCGTAGGCGGCGAATCCCCCGAGCACAGCATGTATCCGACCCCGAGCCTCCGGGCGCGAGCTGGCCCTAACACTCACGCGGACAAGGCAGCGATACAACGGCTGTGCGCTCTTACCCATTACGTCGCGCACGTCCGGGTTAATCGTCGGATCGTGTCTCGGCGGCGTGGGCGCGCGAGAGGTAGTGAAAAAGTCCACGAACCGGGCAAGGCGGCTAGGCGGGATGCCTGCGCGCAGTCGCCGCGCCGCGGTGCGCAGTCGC
Source organism: Solirubrobacteraceae bacterium (assembly GCA_035486255.1). GTDB lineage: Bacteria > Actinomycetota > Thermoleophilia > Solirubrobacterales > Solirubrobacteraceae > Palsa-744. The sequence goes on from DATHNH010000056.1 coordinate 441, forward strand.
CGTTGCTCGCCGATTGTCGCCGGCCGCGCAAGAACCTGCACGAGCGCGCTCTCGTCACCCCGTAGTCCCGACAGTTGGCCGAGGATGAGCGGCAGCGGATCGGGCTTCATCGCTGAATTAAGCGAAAACCAGTCCGGCCCCGATAGAACAAGCTCGGACGCGACCTGCACTTGCTCCTCGGCCGGCTTCTCTGTGCGGATGACTTCGATGCTCGTGCTTGCGCCAGGCCAGGCCGAGGAGATTGCACGCTCGATCAAGCCCGGCGGAATGGACTCGGGCGACCACAATCTGAACGTGGTCCCGGCCTCGCTGGCGGCAATCTCCCAGGCTAGATGAGGCTGGCCGCCCAGCATTCGCGCCCATCTCGGACGCAGAATGTCGTGCAGCGCAGACCAGAGCAGCGCGGCACCGGCTGAATCAATATCGGGAGGCACGCCGATCTGCACGAGACGGGCGTTTCGTGCGAGTCGCCTACGCCGCGCACGTCGAGCGGCTATGACGATCGCACCGAGCAGCAACGCCACCGCGACGAGGATCGGACTTACACGCTCGACGGTCGATAGCGCGTGGTGCGCAAGCGTCGGGAGAATCCGCAAAGGGCGGGCGGGTTCGTCAAGCCATGTTTCACCATGCCTCGCAGAATGAGGGTGCAGCATCATCGGACACCGGCTGGGCGTGTAGCCCCGAGATAGCGCTCCGTGCCCCAGGAGGCGCCCACCGTTGTCGGGAAAGGCTCGGTACGAACAACGGTGCCCGTATGTGGAGCGTCCACCATCTCACCCGAGCGCACAACGATCCCGACGTGTTCAACTTCACTCGTGCTCGGCCCGAAGAAAACAAGGTCGCCCGATTCGAGCTGGGCGTCAGGCGGCAGGTGAGGCCCAGCGTCAAACTGTTCTTGCGCGATGCGCGGCAGGCTTATTCCGGCAGCACGATAGGCGGCCTGTACGAGTCCCGAGCAATCCCAGCCGCTCGGGCTCTCACCGCCCCACACGTAGGGGACGCCGCGCTGTGCCAAAGCAAACGAAAGCGCCGCGCCCGCCGCGCCGCTCGCTTGCGTCGTAACAGGTTCGGCCTGCGTTTCATAGGTAGACGCCCAACGCAGGACTTCTTGGACGTAAGCAGCCGAATGGTTATAGGCGTAAATCGCGCGCTGTAGTTCCTGCGGAGCGCCATTGGCACGCAAATATCTTGCAGCGGTGAAAATCGCGTCGGCCGCGTTCCATCGGTCGGGAGGACCGCTACCGCTGGCGCTCACTCCGTAGGATGTCCATGTGGAGGTGAGGAATTGCATCGGGCCGCCGGCCCCGGCGTAATTGACTGCGCCCTCCTGAGTGCAGGAAGGGTCGGGGTCCTGCCCCTCGTCGCACTCCACCTTGCCGATTCCCGCCAAAACGGTCCACGGCACGCCATAACGCGCTCCGGCGGCCTCGAAAAGCCGCAGGTATTCAGAGGGGATACCTGCGATCCGTTCTGTGTGAGCGGTGGGCAGCCCGAGGCTGACGCCTGTGTCGCCGCCTCCGAGGACCCCAATGGAGGCGCTGATTACCAGCACGGGCAGCAGTACCACCAAGCCGCAGGAGGCAAGAACGCCGCGCTTCATGCTGCCTCCTCGTGTGCGGCGAGGTCGGCCGGATCGGTTGTCACTAGCTCGTGCTCAGCGGGACTCGCCACTACCCGCAGCGGGACGCGCTCCTCGCCGGTTAGCAGTAGCCCTTGTCCAGTCGGGCAAGTCAGTAGATAGCGTCTCTCCCCGGCGGTGAGGTCGAACGCCTCACCAATCCGCTCGATGGCCTGGGGCGCCTGTCGCAGTAGCGTGTGCTGCGAGGCGTTTGCTACGACTGCTTGGCCGAGCGCGGAATCGAGCAGGTCGCCGGGGTCCTGCGTGATCGTCGTTAGCCCTGTCCATCTCTTTCGCGCAGCCTTCGCCAGCCTGAAAAGAAAGCGGGCGCCCGGCGCCTCACGCATCAAAAGCCATGCCTCGTCGGCGACCACGCAGCGACGACGCAGCGGACCCTCAAGCGAGCGCCAAACAGCATCGAGGGCGACGAGGAGCGCCGGAGCCTTCAAGCGCTCGGGGAGGCCCCGCATTGAGATACAGACAAAGTGACTGTCTGGCGTGGCCGATGTGGGGCGGTCAAATAGCGAGGAGTGAGAGCCGGACGAATATGGCGACAATCGCTCAGCGAGACTCTTACCGACCTCCCCTTCGGCCTCTAGGCAGCGCACTAGATCGGACAGCAGCGGTGCTGGCCGGGAATGTGTTGACGGATCGTTGGTGATCCCCGCCGCCTGATAGGCGGCACGGGCGGCGCGATCGAGCACAGCCAGCTCGCCACCGTCGAGCCCTCCGGTCAACAACAGTTCGACAAGCTCCGCGAGAAAGAGAATCCGCTCGTCCAGGGCGCGGGCGTGACCGCCCGATGGCAGGTCGAGCGGATTGAGCGCCACGGGTTCCGGCCCGGTCAATGGCAGGTAGGCGCCTCCCACCGCGACGCAGAGCCGCCGAAACTCGTCCTCGGGATCGAGGACGAACACCTGCACCCCTTGATAGAGGAGTCGCAGGGCCTCCAACTTCGCGGTGTAACTCTTGCCCGCGCCCGATCGTGCGAGCAAGACCGCGTTGAAGTTTTCGCGGTGAAAGCGATCGGCGATGACGGGAGCGCCACTATCGGTCAGCCCGTACAGGACGCCATTGCTCTCAAGTGGCGGATCACTGAGGGCGAATGGGAATCCTGCGGCGAGCGCGGGTGTGTCGAATGTGCGCGTCAACCGCAGCCGATCCACACCGAGCGGCAATGAGGAGAGCCATCCGTCCCACGCGCGAAAGGTCGTCGGAACGGTGTGCAGCAGCATGGAGGCACATAGAGCCCTGACCCGCTCGGTGCGCTCCTCAAGCTCCTCGCGGCTCGCCGCCGTAATCGCTAGGTAGAGCCCGGAGCGAAACAGACGGCTCTCTCCTCGCGCAAGCGCGCTGGCCAGCTCGTCGGCGTCCTGGGCAGCAGCGGCGAGAGCGGGATCACTCAAGCGACCTCGATCGGCCTCGATTCGCCGGCTCGACTCTAGGCGGGCACGTTGCCGGCGCAGCCGGTCGGCCGCGATCACGGGCGCCACCGGACCAATGTGCAGGCTCAGATCAAGCTCGCCTGCCGCTCGCAGTAGCGGAGCGAGCCAGCCGTGGGAAACCTCGCGCGGATAGCCCGTGACTGCGAGGGTGCGGTGCCAGATGTTTCCGGTGCGTAGGTAGTCGCGCTCGACCTCC
>DATHNH010000057.1:0-10600 GCA_035486255.1 Solirubrobacteraceae bacterium
TTCGCAGCCGCAGGCGCGCCGGTCCTGCCAGCGCCAACAGTTGGTTGAGCACGCCAAGGCGATCGGCGCGCAGACGGGCGATCGTCTGCCACCGCCCATCGCGTCCCTGACATTGCAGGATGGCCGGCTGGCCCCCATGCATAAGTAGCGCCCAAACGCGCACCGCTCGTCGGTTCACGCGCAACGGGTCGAAAGGCAGCGTGAAGCCCTGCAGGAACGGCTTGGGGCGAGCCTGTGCCGGGTTGCCGCCCGGCGCAGCGGCGTACAGCCCGGCCGGTCTCGGATAGCGGCGCACGCTGCCATCGGGCAGAGCCAGCGGTGTGCCGCCGTAGGGGTCGACCATGAACTGCCAGTCGACCAAGCTCACGCCCGCGACCCAGAGGCGATGCAGGGCGCGCGAGATCCAAGCGGCCTGAAGTGCGTCAGGCACACCCTTGGGGGTCGGCGGAGAGCTCTCCCAGTTGAGCTCGGTGACCCACACCGGCCGCGAGCCTGCGGGTAGGACTGTGTGCATGCGCTCGGCGCGCGCGAGCAGGCGTGTGACCTTGGCGATGTCGGATATCGCCACGTCGAGCCTCGAGACGGCCGGGACGTCTGGATTGAAGACAGACAACGGATGGAACGTCAGCACATCCAGATGGGGCTTCTGGGCGCAGCTCGACTTTGCTTCCCCTAGACACAGCAGTCCTTCCAGAAAGCTCACGGGCGCCATCGAGCCAACGCCGGCCGGTTCGCCCTCGGGTGCGATGCCGGCGGCGGCGACCGTGTCGCTCGGCTGGACCGACTTCACGCCCGCGTAGAACCCGTTCAGGAGCCGGCGGTATAGCTGCGGCGAGAAAGCGCTCCAGCGGCGGGCGACCGCCACCCATTGGGGCTCCAGGTAGCGCGCAAGGTTGGGCTCGTTCCAAGCCTGGAACAGACGCACGCGCGGCAGCGCGGCGCCTGGGTGCAGCGGGTCGGGAGAGGCGCCGTCGTAGCGGCTGGCGAGAGCCGCCGCGAATTCTTCCAGCGCCACCGGGCTCGGCGCCCAGCTGCCCGGGTAGGCGTAGGGCCAGCGGTGAGGCGCTTCGGCGAAAGCGGGTGCGTGGGAAACGACTAGCAGCGGCTGCAGCCCGGCGCTCATGGCGCTCTCCACCGCCGCGTCGAGCTGGGAGAAGTCGTAGCCAGGGCTAGCCGGGTCGCGCGCCCGAAAGCCCACCGGCGGGCTTGCTTGCACGACGTTGCGCCAGTCCACGGGTATGCGCGCCACGCTCCCGCCGAGCGCACGCACCCTGCTCATCGTCTGCGCGCGAACCGAGGCGTTTTCGTTCAGCATCAGCTCTCCGTCGGACACGCCCCGCGCGAGTCCCCCGTGCGGAAAGGGACCGTAGAGCAGAGCATGGTTCTGTGCCCGCACAAATGAGGGCGGAGTATTCGAGGGTTCGCTCCCCGCCGGCGGTTCGGCGCCGTATGGCCGCGGTGGGCCATCGGCGCCGGTGCGTGAGGGCAGGGGAAGCACGGCGGGAGGCTGTAGCCAGGCAATCGCGCTGAGCAATAGCGACGCGGTTTGAAGAACGCGCTTCAACGACCATCCAATCCCGAAGCGAGCCCGTCCTCTGTCAGGATCGACAGGCCGAGGCCGGTTTCCGCGATTGCCCCGGCCGGAAACGTAGCTTTAGGGTCCACGCCACAATATCTGGCGCGAACCCTTAGCGGTGAAGCGTAAGGGAGCGGCGTCCAAGCGCGAGCTTGGCGCCCGAGTTGGCGGTGAGCGTCGTGATCAGCATCACTTTGGCGCTGTGGGCGTGCTTGAGCAGGCGCCGGCCGACGGAAGTTAGATGCATCGTGACTGTGACCGTCCCGGGCGCTTTGGCGGTGGCCGTGCCCCGCGCGAGCAGCAGCGCTTTGGGCTCTTTGCGCGGTGGCTTGTGTTTGCTTGTCGCCGCGAATGCCGGTAGGACGCCGCTGTGCTGATAGAGGTCCTCGACGATCTTCCCGGGCTGGTTGATCGTCACGTGTGTCAACCATCCGGAGCGCAGCAGCTTGGTGATCGAGATCCGCGCGAATTTAGAGAACGCCCCGGCGAGCGCGAGTGGCGGCGGGGGCGGCGGAGGGGGTGGCGGCGGCGGACAGCCGCCAACCGGGCGATCGTTCTCGCTGGAGTAAGTGAACGTCGCGCCACCCGCGACCGGGGAAGTCAGGGACTCAGCGGCGTAGACGGTCTCACCACCGACAAGCGATGTGAGGAAGTCGCCGCCGAAGCTCGACCCGGTGAGCACCTGAACTTGGGCCAGGCCGCCATTGCGCCTGGCGAAGTATTTGGGGTGAGGCACGACCGTGTAGTAGCCGCCTTCGACGGTGTAGCCGTTGGTGCGCTGCCCGGAGAAGTTGGTCGAGCCGGCGCATACCGTGGGTTCCAGCGAGGGCAGGCCGTCGTAGGTGACCGCGGTGGTGAAGCCCGGTGATTCGAATGTGACCGTATCTCCCACCTGCGGTACCTGCGAGAGCCATGTGCCGCCTTTGCCGCTCTGCTTGTCCACGACGAGCCCGTTGTGGGTGATCGAGACGGCAACTTCCGCTTCTGAGTTGACACCGGCGCTGACGTGTCCGATCGAGTCTTCGGGCTGCGTATCCGCTCCCTCGACGACCGACAGCGAGTATTCGGGCGCTTTTGACCGTTCGCCCGCGACGGCAGACGTCGCCAACATGGCCGTGACGACAAACGCCGACGGCGCGAGACATAGCGCTCCTACGAAGTTACGTAGGCAAAGGAGACGACCGGTTCTCACAGGCACGAGAACATAGTCGTTCGCCCGGTCGGAATATTTAGCCTTGGGCGAGAAGTTGGACGTTCAGCGCCCGCCGGCCATCGCCGGCAGGATCACCACGGTGTCGCTCTCGGCAACGGTGGTGTCGAGCCCGTCGAGCACGCGTACGTCCTCGTCGTTGAGGTAGACGTTGACGTAGCGATTCAGCTCACCGTCAGCCGCGAACAGCTGGTCGGCCGTGGCGGGATGCGAGTCGGCCAGGTCGCGCAGGATCTCGCCGACGTTCCCGCCGCTGGCGGAGACCTCGCGCTCGCCGCCCACGGAGGGGCGCAGTACCGGTGGGATCTTGATCTTGGCCATAGGGGAATGATTACCAGGTATCGACGACTAGCGGGTCAGCGGCTCGCTGGCCAAGCCGGCCAAGGACTTGCCCTGAAGGGCACAGGCAGCTCGCGAAGTGTGCTTTGCCCATGGGCGAAACGAGAGACACAGCCTGGCGCCGGCCGGCGAGCCGCTAACCGGCCGCGGCGCAGAATGCCTCGTAGTCGGGAAAGACGCCCATCTCCTCGTCGGATATCTCCTCCGGCGGGCGCGAGCAGATCGGGCAGTCGGGGTCGCGGTGTACCTTGACCTCGGTGAGCGTCGCCGCAAGCGCGTCGTAGAGCAACAGGCGCCCAATCGCAGGGTCGCCGATGCCGAGGATCAGCTTGACCACCTCTGTCGCCTGCAAAAGGCCCATCGTGCCGGGGAGCACGCCGAGCACGCCGTTGGCTCCGCAGGAGGGCGCGAGCTCGGCCGGCGGCGGCTCACGGAAGAGACAGCGGTAGCACGGCCCCTCATATGGCTTGAAGACGGACAGCTGACCGTCGAAGCCGAGAATCGAGGCGGACACAACAGGGATCTTCAGGCGCACGGTCGCGTCATTGAGCAGATAGCGCGTGGGGAAGTTGTCGACACCGTCGACGATCACGTCGTAGCCCTCGATGATCTCCATGATGTTGCTCGCATCCAGGCGTACCGGGTACTTGACGACCTCGACGTCTGGATTGAGCCCGTGGATCGTCTCCTCGGCGGAGTCCACCTTGGGGATGCCGACACGCTGCGTCGAGTGGATCACTTGACGTTGCAGGTTCGACAGGTCGACGACGTCGTCATCGACGATCCCGAGCGTGCCGACGCCGGCCGCCGCCAGATACAGCGCCGTGGGCGAGCCGAGCCCACCGGCGCCGAGCAGCAGCACCTTCGCGTCGAGCAGCTTCTGTTGACCGTCGGTGCCTATCTCGGGGATCAGCAGGTGACGCGAGTAGCGATCGCGCTGCTCGGGGGAGAGCGTGCGCGGCACGTCGACCTCATAGCCACGGTCCTTCCACAGCGTGATACCTCCGGTCATCGACTCGACGTGCTCGTAGCCGAGGTCGTCGCGCAGGGTGCGAGCCCCGTAGGCCGAGCGGTTGCCGGAGGCGCAATAGAGAATCACGTGCGCCGAGCGATCGGGCACGATTCCCTCGATGCGTGTCTCCAGGTAGGAGCGTGGCACGTGCTTGGCGCCGGGGAGCAATCCGGAGGAGAGCTCCTCGGTCTCGCGTACGTCCACGATCACGACGCCCTCCTGCAGGAGCTCCTTGACCTCCGAGGGGTCGACCTCGTCGATTTCGCTCTTTACCTGGCGCAACAGGTCCGCGCTGGACGGGCTCATTTGAAAACTCCTGAATCGCGGTCGGAATTCATGAACTTCAGAAAGTGTAGCGCCGTACGACCGATATTTGAATGGCTGGCGAATGGCGCCGGCAACGCGCCCTGCCGGCCGCGCACTACAGTCGGCTCACATAGCCGAGGATCGCCTCCTGCCGGTCTCTTATGACCGGTCGGCCACCGCACACCCCACACCCCACCCCACACCCCGAGGCCTTCCCTACTCGCACCGTATATCGGCCAGTCCCCTACCCTTGCGTGCCGGTGCGCTACCAACCTCGCTTCGTGCTACCGGCCATCTCGGCCATCCTGGCGATCGCGCTGATCCTGGCGATCGTCCTCGATAACGGCCATCGCGGCTCCTCCGGCAGCTCGACTACGCCGAACGCCGACCACAACGGCAACTTCGACGGAGCCGCCTTTCCCGCCGGCGTGCGCGCACAGGACTTCACGTTGACGAACCAGCGTGGTCGGCGCGTATCGCTTGACGCCTACCGCGGCAAGGTCGTAATGCTTGCCTTTCTCTTCTCCAGATGCCGTACTTGCGTGCTCGTCGCCGACCAGGTTCGCGGCGCGCTCGACGAACTGGAAAGCACGCCAGGAGCCTCCCCAGTGGGCGTCTCGGCGATTTTCGTGAGCACCGATCCGCGCGCTGACACGCGCGCGAGCGTGAGTCGCTTCTTGAACGAAACCTCGCTGAGCAACCGGGTCGAATATTTGACTGGGCGACCAAAGGAGCTGCAACCAGCCTGGAAGGCTTACGCGATCCCCCCGGTGAGCGCCGGCAAGTCCGCCTCCGAAGAGGGGACCACGGTCCTGTTGATCGACCGCAAGGGGGCCGAGCGTGTCGGCTTCGGCCTCGAACAGATGACCCCCGAAAGCCTGGCCCACGACATCCGCCTGCTGGAGGCCGGCTGATCCGGACAACTCTTCATAGCCCTCCGTAGACCTCGCCGCGCACCTCCGCGGCCGAATGGATCGCGATTGGCGGCTGATATCCTAGTTATCAGGTAGGTATTCAGACGATGATGTTCTCAACCAAGGCCGAGTATGGCGTGCGCGTGATGGTGGAGCTGGCTCGGCGAGCCGGCGATGCCCCCGACGGCGCCGAGTCGGTCGTGCCGCTGGCGGAGATCGCCGAGCACGACGGCATGCCGCTCGCCTATCTGGAGCACCTTGTCGCTCGCTTGCGCAAGGCCGGGCTGATCGACAGTCGCAGGGGCTCGCGCGGCGGCTACATGTTGGCCCGCCCAGCCGAACAGATTACGATGGCCGAGGTTGTCGAGGCGCTGGAGGGGTCGATCGCCCCGATCGAGTGCATCTCCCAAGCCTCGGACGGGCGGGTGGTGTGCTCGCGCGAGTCCGATCCCAGCCATGTCTGTCCAACCAAGCTGCTTTGGACGCGCGTGCGTGGCTCGATCGTGCGCACGCTGCAGGACACGACGCTCGCCGACTTGCTCGTCACACCGCGCCTGGCGGCCCCCGCGGCTTCGATCGCGGCGCCACTCGAGTCGCTGTCCTCCTCGCCCGCTTTGTCCGCTTCCTAGTCCCCGTCCCCGCTTAGAGCAAAGGAACCATGGCTGACCTCGAAATCATCAACCTGCACGTGCGCACAGAGGATCGCGAGATCCTCAAGGGCGTCAACCTGAATATCGACAAGGGCGAGATCCACGCGCTGATGGGGCCCAACGGCTCCGGCAAGTCGACGCTTGCCAACACGCTGCTGGGCCATCCCTCCTACGAGGTGACCGAGGGCAAAGTCGTGTTCAAGGGCGAGGACATCACCGAGGCAGAGGCGCACGAGCGCGCCAAGGCGGGCCTGTTCCTCGCCTTCCAATACCCCGTGTCGATCCCGGGAGTGTCGGTGGCCAACTTCCTGCGCATGGCAATCAACGCCAAGCAGGACGAGCCGATCAAAGTGAAGGAGTTCGGCGTGAAGCTCCAGCACGCGATCGACCTGCTCGACGTGGACAGGGCGTTCACCTCACGCCACCTCAACGATGGCTTCTCCGGCGGCGAGAAGAAGCGCGCGGAGATCTTGCAGATGGCGATGCTCTCTCCCGACGTGGCGATCCTGGATGAGACCGACTCGGGTCTTGACATCGACGCACTGCGCACGGTCGCCGAGGGCGTGCAGCGCCTGCATGACGAGCAGGGGCTGGGCGCGCTGATCATCACTCACTACCAGCGCATCCTGCACTATGTGAAGCCCCAGTTCGTGCACATCCTGATGGACGGACGCATCGTGCTCGAGGGTGGTGTGGAGCTGGTGGAGCGCCTCGAGCGCGAAGGCTACGATCAGATCCGCCAAGAGTTCGGTGGATCGGGAGAGCTGGCGGCATGAGCGCAGCCAGCAACGGCGCTCAACCCAACCCGCCGAGCGGCTCATCCGAGCAGATCGTCGTCAAGCCTGGGCGCCACCGTGAGGCATCGCTCTACCACGCGCTTGCGGGCGCTGGAGCCGGCGACGGACGCACGCTCGCCGAGCTGCGTGAGGCCGCGCTGAGCGCCTTCGCGCGGAGCGAGCTGCCGGTATGGCGCCGCTCGGGCTTCTGGACGACAAGCTTCGCCGAGCTGGACGAGGCATTGCTTGCGACGCGCGAGCAACCGGGTGAAGATTGGAAAGCCGTCTCACGCGAGCACCCGCGCGGTGCCGGGGTTCCCGACTTCGTGAGGGACGCGATCCCCGACCGCGACCGCGCGGGACGGATCGTGCAACTCGACAGCTCGATCGTACACGTAGAGCTGGACCCAAAGCTTGCCGAGCGTGGCGTGATCCTGTGCTCGCTGGAGGACGCGGCTCGCGAGCACGAGGAGCTGTTCGCTAAGTGGTACTCAAAGCGGCTGACCATCGACCGGCACAAGCTGGAGGCCGCCAACGCCGCCTTCTGGAGCGGTGGGGCGTTCCTGTACGTGCCCGACGGCCTGCTCGTCGAGGACCCCTTTGAGATCGTCTACGCGATCGGGGGGCCGGGCGTGGCGCAGTACGGCCGCACGCTTGTGATCGGTGGGCGATCGAGCGATTTCCGCGTGCACGAGCACAATCTGGCCGCGGACTTCGGCGATGCGAGCGAGACCACGGGCGGCGATACCTACGGGGGCGAGCAGGCCCAGTCGCTGCACGCGGGCGCGTTTGAGATGTACCTGCAGGACAACGCGCGCTGCCGCCTCGCACAAGTTCAAGATTGGAGTCTCCCCCGTTCCCGCCACGACGGGGGACATGCGGGTCAAGTGTTCGACGCCTCCACTCGCTTCGTCGGCGTGGGCCGCGACGCTTACTGTCACTGGCTACCGGCGCTGCTTGGCGGCCATCTCGTGCGCCACCACCTCGAGCTCGCGGTGAGCGAGCCGGGCGGCGACATGGCGTTCAGGGGTCTGTTCTTCACCGAGGCCGAGGAGCACCTGGACACCTTTGCCGTGGACCTGCACGAGACCGGCCCCTCCGGCGGGGACGTGCACTGGCGTGGAGCCGCCACCGGCTCGAGCAGGGCGAGCTTCGAGGGCTTGATTCAGATCGACCCGGGCGCGCAGAAGACCCACACCTACCTGCAGATCCACACGCTGATGCTCTCGCCCAAGGCGCGCCTTGACGCGATCCCCTCGGTGCTGGTGTCGGCCGACGACGTGTCTGCCTCACACGGTGGCACCGTGGGCGAACTCGACGAGGCATCGATCTTCTACATGGCAAGTCGTGGCCTTGATCGTCCGTCCGCCGTGCGGCTGCTCGTCGAGGGCTTCTTCGAGCCGCTGCTCGGCCAGCTGGAGGACGAGCCACTGGAAGAGCTCGTGCGCACGAAGATCGCCGCGAAGCTGGCGGCAGCTCGGGACGACATCGAGGCGTACGCGACAGCGCGATGAGCAACCGGGCGCCGCGATGACCGTATCCGCGACCGAGCACGAGACACGCGCGGGCTCCGTGCCCGCGCCCGGCCCGCACCCCTCAGAACCGATCCAACCCCACCCCACGTCGGGCCGGCCCAAGCTGGCACTGGACATACGCGGCGACTTCCCGATCTTCTCGCGTGAGTTCGACGGACGCCCGCTCGTATACCTCGACTCGGGCGCCACCTCGCAGAAGCCGGCTGCCGTGATCGACGCGATCTCCGCCTACCTGAGCGAGCGCAACGCGAACGTGCACCGCGGCGTATACGCACTCGCGCAGGAGTCCGACGCGGCCTATGACGGGGCGCGGAGGAAGATCGCGGAGTTCGTGGGCTGGGAGCCAAAGACGACGATCTTCACCAAGAACGTGACCGAGGCGATCAACCTCGTGGCGTACGCGTGGGGCCGCGCGAACGTGGGTCCCGGGGATGCGGTGCTCACCACCCAGATGGAGCACCACGCGAACATCGTGCCTTGGCAGGTGCTGTGCCGCGAGCGCGAGGCCGAGCTGCGCTACCTGGAGGTGGACGAGCGCGGCGAGCTGTCGCTCGAGCAACTCGACCGTGAGCTTGCCAAGGGCGATGTGAAGCTCGTGGCATTCACGCACGTGTCAAACGTGCTCGGCACAATCGTGCCGGTCGCCGAGCTGACCGCGCGTGTGCGTGCGGCCGGAGCCATCTCCTTGGTGGACGGCGCCCAGGCGGTGCCACACATGCCGGTGGACCTCGCCTCGCTTGGGGCGGACTTCTACGCCTGGACCGGCCACAAGGCGCTCGGTCCGACGGGCATCGGCGTGCTGCACGGTCGCGCGGAGATCCTCGATCGGATGGAGCCGTTCCTCACCGGCGGCGACATGATCGCCTCGGTGGACTTCGACGGCGCAACCTGGAACGAGCTGCCGTTCAAGTTCGAGGCGGGCACGCCTCCGATCGCCGAGGCGGTTGGGCTGGGCGCCGCGGTCGATTACCTCACGGCGCTTGGGATGGAGCAGGTACGCGAGCACGAGCGCGAGCTGACCGGATACCTGCTCAACCGTCTCCGAGAGGTTCCGGGATTGCGCCTCGTCGGCCCCCCCGAGCCCGAGAGTCGCGGTGGGCTCGTGTCGTTCACGATCGAGGGCATGCACGCGCACGACATCGCGGAGCTGGCAAACCGCGGCGGCGTGTGCATCCGCGCCGGGCACCACTGCGCGCAACCGCTGATGCGCTGCCTCGGGGTGGGCGCCACCGCGCGCGCGAGCGTGGGCGTGTACAACGAGCCGAGTGACGTGGATGCGCTGATCGACGCGCTGCTCGCCGGCCGACGCATATTCGAGCTGTAGTACATCGACCCGAACGACCCCCTTTTCCAAAAACCCGCACCCAAGAGACACTGTTCAATGGACGACCTCTACCGCGATTACATCCTCGATCACTACAAGCGCCCGCGCAATTTCGGCGAGCTCGACCCGCATGACATGGAGGCGCTCGAGCACAACCCGCTGTGCGGCGACGAGCTGGGCGTGCACATCCGCGTCAAGGACGGGCGCATCGAGGACCTGCGCTTCCACGGTCACGGCTGCGCGATCTCCCAAGCCTCTGCGTCGATCGCCTCTGAGGAGTTGATGGGCATGGAGCTCGAGGAGGTCGCCGAGCTGGACGCCGACTGGGCGATCGAGCTGCTCGGCATCCCCGTGTCCGCTACGCGGCGCAAGTGCGCACTGCTCGGTCTGAAGGTTGTCAAGGGCGCCGTCACCGGCGATAACAGCTGGCCGGTGGGGTCTGTTTAGGATCTTGGGTCTATCCCAGGCAAATAACACGCCGCCGCCATCACGAGGCTTTGCCGCAGGCGCCCAGATGAGCCGCGCGATCTCGATACAATTCCTAGTCCACAGCACAGGATTCAGCAAGGGAGCCATATGGCGACGCTAGACCGCACGAAGATCGCAAAGCCCAGCCCGATCGTCGAGGACGAGCAGGGTCAGCTGCTGGCGCGGAAAGGCATCTCGCGTGAGGTCATCCGCGAGCTGTCCAAGGTCAAGGGCGAGCCCGACTGGATGGCCGAGAAGCGTGTGAAGTCGCTTGAAATCTACGAACGCAAGCCGGTGCCGACATGGGGTCCCGACCTCAGCGGCTTGAACCTGGACGAGCTGGTGCTGTACTCCCCCCCGACCGCCGGGCGCTTCAAAAGCTGGGACGACGTGCCTGCGGAGATGAAGCAGACCTATGAGGACCTCGGCATCCCCCAGGCCGAGCGCGAGCACCTTGCCGGCGTGGTAGGCGTATGGCGCCAGGAGCCCG
>DATHNH010000058.1:0-2733 GCA_035486255.1 Solirubrobacteraceae bacterium
TGATCGCGTGGATCACCGCCCATGCCGGGATACCCGAGACGGCTGTCGCGACATCCCCGAGGCGCGGCCTGCACGGCTCACGTCTGAACGACGGTGGGGCGGAATCCAAAGCACCGCTTCGCTTCGTGCTGCCGGCCGGCGCGCTCGCCTGAGCCCTTGCGCACCGCGCTTGCCTGAGCCCTTGCGCACGTAACGCGCGCGCTCCCGCACGCAGCGAGCTGTCTGCCGGTGAAGGCCGAGAGGGCTGGCTATTGTGGGCTTGCTCTCGCCCATCCCTTCCGCCAAGGAGATTTTCATGTCCCGTTACGCCACTGTGAACCTGTTGGAGATCGAGGATGTCGTGGGGGAGCGGGCTCCCGGTATCGAGGGCCGCTTCGGGCGCAAGCATCTGGACTCGCGCGATCTCGGTGTGAGCCTCTTCCGCTATGCGGCGAACCTGCGCAGTCCGATGGCCCACAGTCATCGCGAGCAGGAGGAGGCCTACGTCGTCGTCTCTGGCTCCGGGAGCGTGCTGCTCGACGACGAGGTCCACGAGCTGAGCCAGTGGGACGTAGTACGTGTAGCCCCCGAGGTAGTGCGCGCCTTCGAGGCCGGTCCCGACGGACTGAGCATCATCGCGGTCGGCGGTCCCAAGCCCGAGGACGGCGACGGTGTGATGGGAAGCGCGAACTGGCCGGCGGAGTAGCGCCGGCGCGAGATAGCGCAGGCGCGGAGTAGTGCGGGACGCGGAGTAGTGCCGACATGACGTAGTGCCGACACGACATGTGCCACGGCTCAACCGGTAGCGCCCTCTGCCGCGGGTGCGCCCGCGGTGGTCTCCTCGTGTGTGAAGTCCGACGCGGTCCTGGAGCTTTCCTTGGGCACAAGCACACCGGCCACGAGGCAAACCAGCAGGAACCCCGTGGCCATCAGGAAGGTATCGGTGAACCCCGTGACCGTCGGCAGCCCCTTGGCCGTGTTGGCGGCGATGAAAGTGGCGGAGAGCTGCCCGCCGAGCGCGCCGCCGAGCGTGCGCATGACGGTGTTCATGCCGCTCGCTACACCGGTCTGCTCAGGTGAGACCGCCTGCACGATCAGGTTGCCGAGCGCGGCGAAGGCAAGGCCGACGCCCACCCCGAGCAGCGCCGCGGCAATCAGCAGGTCGTAGGGATGGCTGTGGGCGAGTGCGAGCAACGCAAAGGACGCAGTAGTGAAGGCGGTCCCCGTGAGCAGCGCGCTGCGCGAGCCGTAGCGCCCCGAGATGCGCCCGGCCGACAGCCCCAGGATCGTCATTCCGATTGTCAGTGGCAGCAGGTACAGCCCCGACACGACCACCGAGGCGCCGAAGCCGAATCCCGTGCTCTTCGGCAGTTGGGCGATCTGCGGAATCACGATGAACGACGCGTACATCCCGGCGCCGAGCAGGAACGCGGACGCGTTGGTCGTCCACACCCCTCTGATCCGCATCATCGTCATGTCGATCAGCGGGTTCTTGCTGCGAACCTCGACAGCGATCCAAGCGACCGACACGGCGATACCGGCGGCGAGCAGGCCGAGCGTCTTCGCCGAGCCCCACCCCCATGTCGTGGTCTGGCTGATCGCGATCAACACGATCGACATGCCGATCGTCATCAGGGTCGCGGCGAGCCAGTTCACGCGCCCGGGAACCCGCACCGGGGACTCCGGGATGAAGCGCCAGGTGGCGATTGCGGCGAGCACGGTGGGTATCAAGGGAAGCCAGAACAACCAGTGGTAGTCGAGGTGCTCGATGATCACCCCTGCAAGCACGATCCCCGCGCCACCGCCAACGCCGAGGATCGCCGACAGCAGGCCGATGCTCCCGGCCACCTTCTCGTGCGGGAACTCGTCGCGCACGATCCCGAAGGCAAGCGGGAAGATGCCTCCGGCCGCGCCCTGGATGAACCGCCCCACGACGACGATCGCCAGCGAGCTCGACACAGCGGACAGAAGCGTCCCGGCGGCAAGGATCACAAGTGTCCACAGGAGCATCTTCTCCTTGCCGTACATGTCGCCCAGCCGCCCCAGGATCGCGGTGCCGACCGATGCCGCCAGCAGATAGGCCGTCAACAGCCAGGTAACTCCGGTCTCGCTCGTGTGCAGCGCGTGCTGGAAGGTCGGCAGCGCCGGCAGCACGGCCGAGCTCAGCATCGCGTAGGCAAGCCCGCCGAGCGCGAGCACGGCCAGGATCAGGTTGGGGTGCGTACGCTCCCTGGTGTTCTCATCCCAGCCGGCCATGCGCCTCACCTTAGCCTCGCCCGCCGGTCGGCTCGGAGACTTTGTCGGTTGAGCATCGTCGAGCGCCCTACGACGAGGCCATGCTTACGCCATGATTTGCGCGATGCCTTCGCCCGCCGAACTCGAGATCAGCGCTCCGTTTGCCGCCGTGGTCGTGGCGATCGAGTACACCCCCGGCGCGTCGGTGCGTGCCGGGGCGGTGCTGGTGGTGCTGGAGGCGATGAAGATGGAGCACGAGGTGCTCGCCGAGAGCGATGGATTCGTGCAACGGATCGAAGTCGCCGCCGGAGACGCGATCGAGGCGGGAGAGCTGCTCATGGTGCTGAGTGCCGACGACCGTGGCGCTCACAGGCCACGCGAGGGGAGTGTTGGTGCAGATGCCGAGTTTGAGGGTGTGCGTGAAGGGGGGCGTTGCGTGGATGCTGAGTTTGAGGGTGTGCGTGAAGGGGGGCGTTGCGTGGATGCTGAGTTTGAGGATGCCCGTGACAGGGGGCGTTG
>DATHNH010000059.1:0-7588 GCA_035486255.1 Solirubrobacteraceae bacterium
CCGATGAACGCAAAGTCTCGCGCGAGGCACAGGACGAGTGGGCGCTCATCTCCCAGACGCGCGCCGTCGAGGCGCAGGCCAGCGGTCACTTCGACAAGGAAATCATCCCCGTCACCGTGCCTGCCCACAAAGACGTGGACAAGGAGGGCAACGAGATCGACGTCCCCGAGACGGTCGTCACCAAGGACGACGGTCCACGTCCCGGCACGACGCTCGAGAAGCTGGCGGCGCTGAAGCCGGTGTTCAAGCCCGACGGAACCGTCACGGCGGGCAACGCGTGCCCGCTCAACGACGGCGCAGCCGCGGTGCTCGTGATGTCCGAAGAGAAGGCCGCCGCACTAGGTCTCAAACCGAAGGCGCGCATCATCGCCTCGACCGTCGCCGGGATTCGTCCCGAGGTCATGGGACTCGGTCCGATCCCCGCAATCAAACAGCTCCTCGAGAACACGGGCATGAAGATCGAGGACATCGACGTGGTCGAGATCAACGAGGCGTTCGCCGCGCAGATCGTGCCATGTATGGCCGAGCTCGGCATCACCGAGGAGCAGCTCAACCCGTTCGGTGGCGCGATCGCGCTCGGTCACCCGTTCGGAATGACCGGCGCGCGCATCATGACCACGCTGCTCAACAACCTGGAGACCAAGGGCGGCAAGTACGGCATCGAGTCGATGTGCGTCGCCGGCGGCATGGGCATGGCGATGCTGGTGGAACGCCTCTCCTGAGAGGTAGTTGAGAAGGATCGCGTGGATCCGTTCCCGACGCTTAGCTTGCGCCCAGTCGTGCGAGCGCGTCGGGAACGCCCTCGCGCATACTCGAAAGCGCGGCGCCCAGCCCAACTCGCGCTTGATCTTCGTGTCGGAAGAGCACGCCGGGTACTTGGCTTCCACAAATCCACATATTCTTGATAAGATTTATGAGCAATGTCCGTTCAAGCCGTCCACGACCATTACAGCCCTCCTCTGTGTGCGGTTGTGAGACCTGCGTGTGTCAGCGCAGATCGGCGTTGGCGGACAGTGTTGACGCATCAGCAGTACCCATGCCCAATCTGAGAAGGCACTCCGCCCGTCTTCTCAGAGGTGTCCCAAAGCGTGGCTGGGCCGGGAAGCCCCCAAACCGGTCCAGCCACGCTTCTACTCCGACTCGTTATGTGGTTTGCTCCGGAGTCTCTTGGGACTCAAACCGCGCTAGCCAAGCGGATGGCAGTCTCCCTCTAGCGCGGCGGCATGCGCAGCGCGCCGTCGAGGCGGATTACCTCTCCGTTGAGCATCCGGTTCTCGACGATGTGGCATGCCAAGCGGGCGTACTCGGTGGGTGTTCCCAGGCGCTTGGGAAAGGGCACACCGGCGCCGAGCTTCTGGCGAGCCTCTTCGGGCAGCGCCGCCAAGAGCGGTGTGTCGAACAGGCCGGGGGCGATCGTGTTGACGCGGATTCCCTGCCCGGCGAGGTCACGTGCGGCCGGCAAGGTCATGCCCACGATGCCACCCTTGGAGGCAGAGTAGGCGATCTGCCCGATCTGCCCGTCATAGGCGGCGATCGAGGCGGTGTTGATGCACACCCCCCGTTCCCCGTCCTCCAGCGGATCGGCCGCGATCATCGCCGTGGCGGCGAGGCGCAACACGTTGAAGGTGCCGATCAGATTTATCTGGATAGTGGTCTCGAACGGCATCAGGGGATGTGGGCCCTTGGAGCCGGCCACCTTCTGGGCCCAGCCGATGCCGGCACAGCACACAGCGACGCGCAACCCGCCATCTCGCGCTGCCGCTTGCTCCACGGCCGCCTGCACCTGGCTCTCATCGCGCACGTCGCATGCGACGAACTCGACTCCCAGCTCTGAGGCAAGTGCCGTGCCCTTCTCCGCATTGACGTCTGCGATCGTCACAGTCGCCCCCAGCGCGTGCAGCTGCCGTACGGTTGCCTCGCCGAGTCCCGAGGCGCCTCCCACTACAAGCGCGGAGCTTCCATCGATGCGCATCGGCGCAGACACTATCGTCCGTTGGGCCCTCGTGCTCAGCGGCGAGATCCGGCTCGGGGCTTGAGGGATAGGGGATCGTTCTCGTGGTCAGAGGATGCCGATGGCGCTGCGCGACGCGGCCTCTGGCAGATGAGTCTCTTCGCGTCAGGCGGCGCCGCTCGCGCTTTGCGACGGGCGCGAGAGGGTGAGGGCGAACAGCTCGTCGGGGTCGGTCAGCCAGCTCACGATCTCGAGCCCCGCCGCCGAGAGGTCATCTCGCACGCGATCGCGGGTGAACTTGGCGCTGATCTCCGTGCGCATCTCCTCGCCCTGCTCGAAGTGCACCGACAGGCCGAGATCGTGCACCGTCGTGGTGTGCTTGCGGCGCGCGCGCAAGCGCATCTCGATCCACTCGTGCTCGCGGTCGAACAGCGCCACATGGTCGAAGTCATCGGGGTCGAAGTCGGCCTGCAACTCGCGATTGAGCACGCGCAACAGATTGCGGTTGAACTCCGCGGTGACTCCCGCGGCGTCGTCATACGCGCGCGTCAGCACCTGCGGGTCCTTGACGAGGTCGGTGCCCATCAGCAGATGGTCTTGCGGGCCGAGCAGTCGCGCGATCCCGCGCAGGAAGCGGCGGCGGCTACCGGGCGGGAAGTTGCCGATCGTCCCGCCGAGGAACACCACCAGGCGCGGTCCGACGGGGTCGGGCACGCGGTCGAGATGACGTTCGAAGTCGCCGATCACCCCGTGCACCCGCAGCCCGGGATACTCGCTGGTGAGCTCCTGGGCGCAGTCGCGCACCATGCTCTCGGTCACGTCCACGGGTATATAGAGCTCGAGCGTGCCCGCGTTGTGCAGCGCGTCGAGCAACACCCTCGTCTTGGCCGCCGTGCCCGAGCCGAGCTCGACAAGCTCGGCTGCCGCGGTTGTGCTCGCCAGTTGCGCAGCGTATGCCTGCAAGATCGAGCGCTCCGTGCGTGTGGGGTAGTACTCGGGCAGCTCGCATATGCGATCGAACAGCTCGGCTCCGCGCGCGTCGTAGAAGTGCTTTGGCGGGAGCTCCTTGAACGGGCGCGTCAGCCCGTCGAGGACGTCGTCTGCGAGCGAGCGTTCCTGTCCCTCGTGCAGATAGGAGTCGATCGTGATCGTGTCGTGCTCGCCGAGTGCGTCGCGGGCGGGGGTCGCGATCGGCTCCATCACATGACCCTACCCGTAGAGCGACGCCGAGACTCGCCGGTGGGATCGCTGAGGGTGGCGAGGGGCATCAGGCCAGATCCCTCGCCAAGCGCACGCCAGCGAAGATCTGGCGGCGTAGCGGGTGGTCCCAGTTGCGAAAGGTCGTGGTCTTCACGCGGGGGCTGGTTGCCCAAGAACCCCCACGCAGCACGCGGTAGTCACCGCCGAAGAACACTTCCGAGTACTCCCGGTAGGGGTGTGCCACGAACCCCGGGTACCCGTCGAAGCCGCTGCTCGTCCACTCCCACACCTGCCCTATCCCGGCGAGGCTTCCAAGAGCTGCCGCCTTCTCCCACTCGGCCTCGCTCGGCAGGCGCACCCCCGATGCCGCCGCGAACGCCTCCGCCTCGAACCAGCTCACGTGGCAGACGGGGGCGTCGGGATGTGCCGCGGCCACGCCCGGATCCTGGACTATGTCCTCCGCCAGCTTCCACGCCCACCCGTCGTCCGACCACCACTCGCGTCGCTGATAGCCGCCGCCCTCGCTGAAGTCCATCCAGCTCGCGTTGCTCACGGGAGCGCGAGCGATCTCGAAGGCGGCAAGCTCAACGGTGTGGCGCGGGCGCTCGTTGTCGTAGGCAAACCCGTCCGGAGCCGCCCCCATCTCGAATGGGCCACTCGGGACCTCGACCCACTCAGCCATCCTCCGATCGGGGGCACCCTTCGTTGGGAGGCGTGCGTCAGCGCGAGGCTCCAGGTGCGGCTCGCCTTCGGGTAGCAGCCCCGCGAGCCCCATCGTCTGGCGCATCGTCTCCGTGTGCTGCAGCTCGTGGCGCAACACCAGCTCGTAGATCGTCGCGTCGCCCACGCCGCGCGCCGCGAGCGCTTCGGCGCTGCGCACGCGCACATCATTCAGGTAGGCATGTGCCTGCGCGGGCCCCAACAGCTCGATCTCGCCCCGCAACGAGCGGGGTGTCTCAAACGCGTCGTACAGCTCGGCCAGGTCAGGCCGTAGGAGTGTCAATCCGCCATGGCGGTGGACCAGCCACAGATCCTCGTAGGCGGCTATGTGAGCGAGATCCCACACCAGTGGGCTCATGATCGGCGAGAGCACCCTGGTCAGCTGATCCTCGCTCAAGTGCTCGACGAGCGCCAGCGTTCGCCCCCTGACGGCGTCAAGCGTCGCCAGTGCCTCCTCCGGCCCGGTGGGCAGGTGACGTGTAGCGATGGGGTCGCGGGGAGCGATCGTAGCCATAGCTTCGCTCGCCAACTGTAGAAGGTCAGGCCGCCGCCGTCGCGCAACGTGTTCGTCGATGCGGCGCGCGACCGGCCCGGGTGATCGATCAGGGCACCCGTTAGGGCGTCATCGTCTCCGCCGCGTCGAGTGCGGGCCCATACGTCGGGTCGCGCAGCAACGATTGACGGATCCCCTCGCCGAGGATCCCGCTCTCGCCGCGCGACGCACCGAGGATCGTCCATTCGTGTTCGCTTCCGTTGGCGTCGCGACTGCGTGCTCGCAATCCGCCGGTACCACGCCGTAGCCCCAGTCGCCGGCCCGTCGCGGTTGCGATTGCCACGCCCTCGAGGCCGCGCACCTCCTGCTCGGGCGCCCGCTCGAGCCTTATCGTCACGACCCGCTCACCCGCCGACGCCGTGCCCGTCAGGGCGCCGCCTGCGGCCGTGAGCGGGCTTACCTGCCAACCCAGGCGCGAAGCCAGCCAGCCCACCAGCAGCATCGCCGCAACCGTCGAATCGGGATGGTGGCGCACCGACACGGTGTCGATGCTCTCGAGCTCCGCGCGCATGCTCGGCGAGTCGAACGCCGCCGCCACGCGCTCACGCCACGGTGTGCTGCGCAGCCACGCCAGGTCCACCACGTACGCTCGCCCGCGCAGCTCGCAGGCGCGCGAGATCGCCTCGCGCCAGGAGGGATCGTCCAACGAGTCGACGAGCACCGCCTGCGCCAGCTCCAGCAGCGCGTCGACCGCCTCGGGATGACCGTGCGGCGACCACACCAACGTCGCCAAGTCCGTCACCACCAGCGGATCCACGATCGTCACGAGGTCATCGAGATGCCGCTCGCCGATCTCGACCGTCACCGTCTCGCGCAGCAGCCCAAGCTCACCGTCGCCCGGCTCACCGTCGGAGGAAACCACCGCGTGCGCGTCGAGGCTCGTGCGGCCGGGATCGTAGGAGAGCACCACCAGGCGCGAGGCGTGGTAGCGGCCAACCGCCGCCAGACGGTTCGCGATCTCTCCGCTGTAGCTGCTCTCCACGAACGTCACCATGTTCAGCGCCCGCGCCGGCGCCAGCCCGCCGTTTTCGCCGTGGCGCCGGTTCACCAGTCCGCGCAGCGCCGCTTCGATCGCGTCGGGCGTGGTGTGCTCAGCGCTCCAAACCGCGTCTGGTAGGGCCCGCGGGCTTGAAGGGGAAGAGGAGCTCACGGGCTCAGATCGCACGCCACGCGTGCTCGGGAAGCAGGATCTCGTTTGCCTGCGAAGGCCCCTGAGAGCCGGACTCGTACTGTGGCAACGGCCCCGGCGTGCTCTCCCACGCTCGCAGGATCGGATCGCATATGCACCACTGCGCCTCGACCTCGTCGTCGCGCGTGAACAGCGTGGCATCGCCGCGCATCGCATCGGTGATCAAGCGCTCGTATGCCTCCGGCGACTGCGAGAGAAAAGCGGTGCCGTACAAGAACTCCATATGCACGGGCCTGATCACCATGCGCGATCCCGGGATCTTCGCGCCGAGGCGCAACGACACGCCCTCGTTGGGCTGCAGGGTGAGGATCAGCTGGTTCGGAAGCACCCCAAGCGAGCCGTCCTGGCTGAACGCCAGATGGGGCACAGGCTTGAGCGTCACTGCGATCTCGGTCACTTTGCGGGCCAGCCGCTTACCCGTGCGCAGGTAGAACGGCACCCCCGCCCAGCGCCAGTTGTCCACTTCCAAGCGCAGCGCCGCATAGGTCTCGGTGTTCGACCCCTCCGGGATGCCGGGCTCTTCCAGGTAGCCCTCGACGTCCTCGCCACCCGCATGGCCCCTGCCGTATTGGGCTCTGACCGCCATCTGCTCGACCTCTGCCTCGATCGGCTCGGCGATCGACTTCAGCACCTTCACCTTCTCGTTGCGGACCTCATCCGCGGTGAAGCTCACCGGTGGCTCCATCGCCACATGACACAGCAGCTGCAACATGTGGTTCTGGATCAGATCGCGCAGCGCCCCTGCGTCGTCGTAGTAGCCGGCCCGCGTGCCGATGCCGATGTCCTCAGCCGCGGTGATCTGTACCTGGTCGATGTAATTGCGGTTCCACAGCGGCTCGAACATTCCGTTGGCGAAGCGGAACGCCATCATGTTCTGCACCGTCTCCTTGCCCAGGTAGTGGTCGATGCGGAACACCTGTTGCTCCTCGAACACCCCGAGCACGCTCTTGTTGAGCTCGCGCGCCTCCTGCAAGGACGTGCCGAACGGCTTCTCGATCACGACGCGCACGTCGGCCCCCTCGTGGCGGTCGAGCCCCTGTCTGCCAAGCGCCTCCACGATCACCGGAAAGAACGACGGCGCGGTCGATAGGTAGAAGGCTCTGCTCAGAACATCCCCATCCCGCTCCTCGAAGCGGTCGAGCACCTGCTCGAGCTTGGCGTAGGCCTGCTCGTCGTCGAATGTCCCGGCTACATACTTCACGTGCTGGAGCAAGCGCTTCAGCACGTCCTCGTCGGGTGTGCGTCGCGAGAACTGGCGGATCGCTCTTTCGCAGTCCTCGCGGTAGTCCTCGTGCTCCTTTTCACGGCGTGCCATCCCCACGAGGTGAAAGCGCTCGGGCAGCGCTCCGTCGTGGGCGAGGTTGTACAGCGCCGGCAGCAGCTTGCGCCGCGCCAAGTCGCCCGTCGCGCCGAAGATGACGAGCGTCGTGGGGGCAACCGGTAGGCGCTCCAGCCCGGCGGTGAGGGGGTTCCCCTCCACAGCGGTCGTCGCGACGGCCGCCATCGGTGCCTACCGGCGCTTCCCGGTCTGCTTCGAGCCCTGGATGCCGCGACTCGCCGGGGCACTGCGGCCTGTCGGGGCACTGCGGCCTGTCGGGGCACTGCGACTCGCCGGAGCACTGCGGCCCGTCGGGGCACTGCGGCCGGTCGGTCCTGTGCCGCCCGGGGGAGCCGTCTTGACGGCATGGCCACCGAACTGGTTGCGCAGCGCCGCCAGCACCCTGTGGGCGAAGTCGCCGTTGCCGCGCGAGGAGAGGCGCTCGTACAGCGACGCGGTGATCACCGGCGTCGGCACGTCTTTAGCGGTGGCATCCTCGATCGTCCAGCGTCCCTCGCCCGAGTCCTCGGTGAAGCCCTCGAGCGCTTCCAGCTCGTTACCGTCGGCTTCGAAGGCTCGTGCCGCCAGTTCGCACAGCCATGAGCGCACCACCGACCCCTGGTTCCACAGGTGGGCGATCTTCGCGTTGTCGAGCTC
>DATHNH010000060.1:0-4706 GCA_035486255.1 Solirubrobacteraceae bacterium
AATACGAGCGGTGGGATTCTCGCCCCGCTGTTGATGCTCGGCGCCGCTCTGGGCGGGCTGCTGGGCGCGATCCTCCCAGGCGCCGGGGAGGGCACATGGGCGCTGATCGGGATGGCCGCCGCGATGGCCGGTGTGATGCGCTCACCGTTCACGAGCATCGTGTTCGCGCTCGAGCTCACACATGACGTCAACGCATTGTTGGCGCTGCTGATCGCGTGCACGATCGCACACCTCGTGAGCGTTCTGACGCTGAAGCGCTCGATCCTGACCGAGAAGATCGCCCGTCGTGGTTATCACGTCACCCGCGAGTACGAGATCGACCCGCTGCACGCTCTACTCGTGCGCGATGTGATGGCGACGGAGGTACTCACCGTGCGGCCCCAGACGCCTACCGAGGAGCTGTACGAGCGCCTACCCGAGGGCAGCACCGAGCGCCGCCAACGGCTGTACCCGATGATCGACAGCGACGAGCGCCTCGTCGGTGTGCTGGCATTCTCCGATGTGATTGCCGCGTACCAGTCCACTAGCCCAATTGAGGCCGGCGAGCTCGCACGCCAACCGATGGTCGCCTTTGCCGATGAGACGCTGCGTGAGGTCGCCGACAAGATGGTCTCTAGCGGCCACGGCGTGCTACCCGTCACAGACCGGGAGGACCCTCGGCGGCTGGTTGGGCTGATCAGCCAGTTCGATCTGCTGAAGGCCCATGAGCGTGTGCTGATCGAGGAGCGCCACCGCGAGCGGCCACTCGGGCCGCGCCGGAAGATCTCAGAGCCCGGCAAGCTGATCCCCATCCACGAGCCAACATGACCCGCGCCGCCGCCGCTGGCCCGCTACTCGACGAGGACTATCAGCGGCTGCTCGCATTCCGCAGCGAGCTACGCGAGTTCCTACGCTGGAGCGAGCAGAGCGCCAACGACAGCGGTCTGACGCCCTCGCTTCACCAACTGCTGCTCGTCATACGCGGACACCCCACTACACCGGGACCGACGATAGGTCAGGCCGCGGAGGAGCTGCACATACGCCATCACAGCGCGGTCGAGCTCGCCCAGCGCGCAGAGACCGCAGGCTTGATTTGCCGTGCCCGTGACACCGTCGACCACCGCCGGGTGCACCTCGAGCTCACCAACCACGGACGCCACCAGCTAGAGACCCTGACCAGGGCACACCTGCCCCGCATCAAAGCGCTCGCCGGGATCCTCGACCACGTCCTACAGGCACCCGGGGTCGCCCGCTAGTCGTGAGTCACGCCTGGTTTCTCATCCGCTGGCTACACCTGCTCGCGATGGCGTTCTTCGTGGGCGGACAGATGATGCTCGTCGCCGTCGTCGTGCCTGTCGCGAGGCGCTCGGGTGATCGTGAGGGTCTGCGTGCCATCGCCCGCCGCTTCGGCCAAGGCACACTCGTGGCGCTCGGGGTGCTGATCGCGACCGGCACGGCGCTGGCGTTTCATCTGCACTTGTGGAGCAATCCCACATTTCACGTCAAGCTCGCTCTCGTCTTGATCGTCTGTGCGCTACTCGTTTGGCACATCCGGCAGCCGAACTGGCATGTCCTCGAGGCGGCGGTTTTCCTGCTCTCACTAGCGATCGTCTGGATCGGCCTCTATCTCGCCAACGGCTACTCCTAAACACTCACCCACAAAGCCGTTCGCGAGAACCCTGTGCGGCGCGTGCTGTGACGGCCGTGGTAGGCGCTGGGAGCGCCGAGGCCGACCAGAGTGCGCCGTGGCCGAGCGACGACCGTCGGCCGCCGGACGGCGCCACGCTGCCCGCGAGCCATAGAAAACCCGTCCAGCAGAGGTGTAGAATCGACCCCGGAGTTTTGGACCACGAACCCCACCCGTGGTCCAAAACTCCCGGTAAACCACCGGAAACTAACGGTAATCGTGACAGAGTTGGCCGGCACAAAAGCCCTGCAAATGGGCCGGTTTTTGGGTCTATTTCGGTACGCCTAAAAATCGAGGTGTCGGCGGTTCGAGTCCGGTTTACGCGATCTCGATAAACCCGGCTAAACCCCTTATAACCCGTCTGGGATCGATACGGGATCCGGCCGAGTTGGCACGGTGTTTGCGCGACGCGATCATGTGGCGAACCGGGAGCTCGGCGAGGATTACGTCGTCCACGGCAGCGAGAGCCAGCCGGCGTAGGCGCCGAGAGCTTCGGCGCGCACGGTACATGCGGTCCTTGCCTGCGTCACGCTCTCTTTAGCCGGGGGCTAGGCGAATAGGCTCCACTTCGTGAGCAGGCTCACCGACCATGACGACTTCCTGGCGCTGCGCCCGTTCTTCAGGATCGTCGAGGAGGCGCTTACCGGGATCGTGGACGGCGCCGACTTCTTCGACATGCTGGCCGAGGACGTCGTGTTCGACTACGTCATCACCGTGCCCGGCTATCCACGTCGTGTCGTCGGCCGCGATGCAGTCGCAGACCTGTACCGGCCTTACGGAACCCAGCTGACGCTAGATCGATGCTTGGACCTGGCCGTCTACCACGACAGAGAGCGCGGGGTGGTCGTGCTCGAGTACGCCTCAGAAGGCAGCGTTGTCGCGACCGGCGCAACCTACGCCAACCGCTACGTCTCGGTTCTTACGCTCGAAGGACGCAAGGTGATCCGCTGGAGGGATTACCTCGACCCGCTCGCCGTATTCGATGCGCTCGGGTGGCCGCATCCACCCCGGTGAGTCGACTCGCGCGTGATCACGAGCGCTACAGGCGCGCGGTGACTGAGGACGGGTTTGTGCCGCCGACCCCAACCCCGCGGCACAAGCCCACCGGAATCCGCGCGGCCGATTTGGCGCGCACCCGGCTCTTGGCGGAGCGATGCGTCTAGCTCGACCCCTGCTGCGCGTCACCCTCAAGCGCCAGTTCGCCGACTACTGCGCGACGCTCAAACAGGTGCTCGAGACCGCCCCGTAGCGCTAGCGGACTCGGCTGTCGTGACGCCGAGCTTGGTCAGGAAGCTGCGGTAGTCGGTCTGTACCCACTCCTCGGCCAGCCGCCGGTCGTCGTCGTACCTGAACGTGCCGATCACCTCCCACTCCAGGTGCTCCCCGGTGGGCTCGACGGGGCCGATGGGCGAGTAGGTGAAGACGCCGGTGAAGACGCCGGAGAACGTGGTGCGTGCCGCCAGGAAGTTGCCCTCAACGATGATCTGCTCCCGAACGAGCCGCAGATCGCTGAAAGCGGCGCGCAACGAGGCGAAGTAAGCGCGCAGCTCATCGAAGCTCAGCTCGCCGCCGGGTCCGTGGAAGACGTAGTCCTCCGCGAAGTAGGAGCGGAGTTCGTCGTCGTCCTCACGGGCGATCGCCTCATCGCCGATGCGGATCAGATCACGGGCCAGTTGGGTGTCAGAGATGAAGTCGAGCATCGTTTTAGATTAGTAGTACCTCGACGGGTTCATCGATCCCAGCCCCGTTTAGCGCGTTGCGTTGATCGGTCTTTGTCTGCGGTCGTGCTGACGGTGGCCAGCCGCCTTTCAGGGATCCGCGAGATACATCGGCTGCGCCACCGCGCACGCGAACGTGGTGAAGGAAGTCACCGCGTCGCTGATGGACGAAGTCGAGGACGACGACGCGGAAAGGGCCAAGCCGAAAGCGTCGATGGCGCTATGATCGGCTCTGTGCCCGAGTCGTCTCTGCCTCTAACCGGCGGCTGTAACTGTGGCGCGGTGCGCTTTGAGCTCACCGAGACGCCGCTCCGCGCCGGATACTGCCACTGCACCCGCTGTCAACGACGAACCGGCACCGCCGCCTCGTCATCGGCTATCGCCGACGCCGGGACTTTTCGAATCGTCAGTGGCGAGGACCACATCCGGCGCTGGAACGCAGGTGACGGAGCCGACAAGGCATTCTGCGGCACCTGCGGCTCAGCGCTGTTCGGACAGCACCCGGAGAGCCCGGAGTTCATCAACGTTCGCATGGGATCCTTCGATGGCGACCCCGGGGTACGGCCGATGGGTCGCCTGCATGTTGCCAGCGCCGCCGTTTGGGAGCAAATTCCCGACGACGGCCTGCCCCGCCTTCCCGGGCCCCTCGAAGCGTAACTCCACGCCGCGCCGGCTCGTGGCTCCTCATTGGGCCGCAGCCACCCACCTTCCGTCGTTGTCTGAGTGCGCTCGGTCGACTGCGACGACGCCCTACGCACGCCCGGCTCACCGGAACATGACCGGCCGATGAGCCGGACCTCCGTGCCGACGCACGAAGACCGGCCCCAAGCGTCCATACTGACTACCGATGACTTCGGGGCAGTCTCACATAACCGCACCCACCAGAAGCTGATCGTGTCGCTCGCACACTGCACGGCCGCCAACATGGTTGCTACTTCATAGGAGGCGCAAATGGCATCAGTCGAGAGAAACAAACCGGTACCCCTCGAAAGCGATCTGCAGAACGCGCGCGTCGGCGATCGGTCGAACTTCCGGGAGGGGCCGCCGCACGAGCTGTTCCGGCGGCTGCGCTCGGAGTGCCCGGTGCACTGGTCGGACGGGATCACAGAGTACCCCGGCGAGGACGGCTTCTGGTCGGTGACCACGGCCGAGGATGTGCATGAGGTCAGCCGCGACTGGCAGACGTTCTCCTCGGAAATCGGCGGCTTTACCGCCACCAAGAAAACGGGACTGTCGCTGGAGATGCAGCAGGCAATGTTCATCGGGATGGACCCGCCGAAGCATGACCGCCTGAAGGCGCTCTTCCAGCGCGGCTTCACGCC
>DATHNH010000061.1:0-2345 GCA_035486255.1 Solirubrobacteraceae bacterium
CTTCCTTGTGCCCGCAGTTCGACCACCGTCAGGTTCGATGGAGCCAACCGGGATCGAACCGGTGACCTCCTGCTTGCAAAGCAGGCGCTCTCCCAGCTGAGCTATGGCCCCGAGAAGCCCAATATAGGCCCTACGAGCCCCCCGGCCTGCTCGTGCGTGCCCGGGCGCTGCCCAGCGCGGCGCGAGTGGCTCGACGGGCTACTTGTCGAAGTCGAAGTCGCGCGGCGGGCGTTGCTCAAACCACAGCCGGTCCTGCTCCGGCGTCTCGCGAAGGAAGTCGGGCGTCTCCTCGAGCACGTCCTCGGCCGGCTGCTGTGCCTCGAGCTCTGCCTCGCGCTCATCGCCCGGCATCTCCCATTCGAGCGCGTCGCCGGATGGACTCGGCGCATCGTCCTTGAGCGATGCTCCGGCGACCGGCGCCGAGCGCACGCCGCCTGCGACCCCGGGAGTCGGATCGTCGCCGAGGACGGTCCGCATGTCGAGCTCGGCCGTCTCGCCGGCGCCAGCGCTCTCTGCGGAGCCGTCCGCGCCGACTGGCTGCGCGGCGTCGACGAACTCGTCGGGCATGTCCTCAGGGGCACCTTCGGTCATCACGCCTACCTCGGGCAACGCGAACGGCCGCTCGTCGGACGCGCGCACGTGATCGACGTTGCCGCCCCCGTCGTCGTCGGCAAAACCGGTCTCGCGCTGGACCGGGTCCAGCGCCTCGTGTTGCTCGCGCGCGACCTCCCCGGGATCGGCGCCGCGGCGGCGCTTCAGCTCCAAGTGTTCGCGGATGGCGTCATCCAGCAATCCCATGCGCACCCCAACCATACCTAGACCGGACGCTCAAGCATGGCGGGA
The DNA here is from genome assembly GCA_035486255.1 of Solirubrobacteraceae bacterium. Lineage (GTDB taxonomy): Bacteria > Actinomycetota > Thermoleophilia > Solirubrobacterales > Solirubrobacteraceae > Palsa-744. The sequence goes on from DATHNH010000061.1 coordinate 844, forward strand.
CGGCCCGACGGCTACACTTGCCTGACCTCGCGCCCCAGCTGGGCGCGCGTACGGGGCTATAGCTCAGTTGGGAGAGCGCCTGGATCGCACCCAGGAGGTCGCCGGTTCGAGCCCGGCTAGCTCCATTTCTGAAGATCCCTGCACGTGGGCTGGTTCTCGCGGTAAGGAATCGGCCGTCATCGCCGGAGATCAACGGCACGTTCAGGCACTAGTGCCTGAGATGCAGGTTTGGGGCGCCCGATTGCCGAGGATCTACGCCGATCCGGCTCGCTTTGCGGCCAAGCCGGAGCTAACGTCGCTGGCGTTGATATCGGGGATCGCCGGCGTCGTCGCACCAGACCAGGGCAACGTCAGCCGGCGATCGAAAGTGCCCCCGCACCGTTGTAGCGGCCGGGGGCGTGACACCAGGAGGATTAGTCCTGATGCCAGAGGAGCGTACCCCTACGCCAGTTGAGGAATACGGGCAGGTCGATCACGCGATCGTCCTGCTCTTGGTCGATCGTGAAGCCCAGCGACCGTGGTCTGAGCAGGAGATCGAGCGCGAGGCGGGCTGCGACGTCAGGGACAGCCTCGCGCGACTCTACGCCGCGGGGCTGATCCATCGCTACAAGGGCTTCGTGTGGGCGACCCGCGCTGCGCTCGCGGCCGAGGCGATCGGTGTCTAGCGATGGCCAGGAAAAGTCCAGTGACCACCGCGTTCGGCGCCGCGGTCCGCTCTGTGCGCGTCGAGCGTGCCTACAGCCAGGACGGCTTTGCGGCGCACGCCGGCATGGATCGCAGCTACTACGGCGCGATCGAGCGAGGCGAGTTCAATGTCTCGCTCGGCACGGTCCTGAAGGTCGCTGAAGGGCTCGAGGTACCGGCTCATGAGCTGCTTCGGCGGGCGGGCTTGTAGCGAGAAGGCCAGGATGATCTTGGGTGCGTTCGCTCAAGGTGGCCCTTGCACATGCGGCACCCGGCCGCGCATGTGCGCTCGCTCCAACGATCCCCTATCCGAGCAGCGCCAGCGACTCGCGGATCGCCTCCTGCGCACGAGTGCCGACATCCCACAAGCGGGCCGCCACCTGGTCAATCAGGATCTCGGTGTGCGCGAGCGACTCGACTTCTCCGTCGGCAGCCTCTCCCGCCGCCCTGGCAGCGAGCCGTGCGAGGTCACGTGCACTGCATGTCACTACCCATTGTGCGCCAAGCGACCTTCGTCGACGCAACGGTATCCAACGAGACGTTGTAGATCGCATAGAACGGGTCGGTCGGCTTAAAGTAGCGCCGGTAGCCGCTGCGCTGCTTCAGTTGCGCCTCGAAGCGCTTGAGATAAGCGAAGGTGTGCGGCCACTTATCACGCATCGTTTCGAGTGGGTAGGGAGTCTGAGCCGGACCGGTTTTGACGGGGGCTCTGATCCGTGGTTTCGTCCGCGGGGAAGGAGAGCCTTCCGGCATGCCAAGAGCGAGGAAGTACCCACCAGAGCTGATCGAGCGGGGCGTGCGGCTCGCGCTCGAGAGCG
>DATHNH010000062.1:0-2781 GCA_035486255.1 Solirubrobacteraceae bacterium
GAGACGCTCTCGAGCGAATACGGTCACGCCCCGACCGTCAGCCAGCTCTCGCAATACCTGGAGCTCGAAACCGAGCAGGTGCTCGACGCGTTGCAGGCAACCCAGGCCTACGAATCGCTCTCACTCGATGCCCCCCGCCCCGGGAGCGAGGACGACACAATCACTTTCGGCGATGGCATGGGCCGCGAGGACGAGCGCTACGAGCTCGTCGACCTCGACGCCACGATCGTCGCCGCCATCCAGCATATCCCCGCGCGGGAGCGAGCAATGCTGCATATGCGCTTCGTCGAGGACTCGACCCAGACGGAGATCGCTGCGCGCCTGGGGATCTCGCAAATGCAGGTCTCGCGTCTGCTGCGCCGTTCGCTCGATCAACTGCGAGCATTGACGCGCGACCCAAGCGAGGTTTAGAAAGTCAAGCAGGCGGTATCGTCTTCACCGCAACAGTCGAGAGGCGAACAGCACGACCGGCGGTCGACGATAGGCCGCCATATTCCGATGGCCGACTCACCCCCAAACGTTCGCCTCGAGCTAGTCAACACCGCCGAGAGCGTGGTGCTGGTCAGAGAGATGCTCTCGGGGGTCGGCGAAGCCATAGAGCTCGATCCCAGTGACCTCAACGACGCGCGCACAGCGGTTACCGAGGCATGCAACAACGTAGTTCTGCACGCCTACCGAGGCAAGCCCGGACCGCTCGAGATCGAGCTATACCTCGGGGGCTCCTCGCTGGACGTGCTCGTTCGCGACCAAGGCATCGGGCTGCCCGCGGAGCCCAGGTCACTGGAGGTGGACACCGGCGGGATCGGTCTGCACGTGATCCAGACGCTGACGCAAGCGGTTGAGTTCACCGATGGGCCGGATGGCGGGACCGAAGTCTGGATGCAATTCAGTGCCCCGGGCACCAGCTCGATCGCGCCGTTGCGAGACGATGGCGGAGAAGCTCGTACGCTCGCGCTACCGGGGAAGCCCACGACGACGATCTGCATCGCGCCGGTCAGCCTGGCCCGCACGATCCTTCCGCGTCTGATTGTCACGCTCGCCGCACACGCCCACTTCTCGACCGATCGCATCTCCGACGCCCAATTGCTTGCCGACGCGCTGGTCGAGCACGCCCAAGCGGCGATCAGCGGCGATAAGTTGAGCATCGACGTCACCGTCGAGCCGCGCGACCTGGAGCTGCACGTATCGCCGTTGAACGCAGGTCGCGCTCGACGCTTGATCGAGGAGTCCAGCCTCGGCGAAGTGGCAGGCGTGATCGAGAAGCTGACCGATCGTCACGAAGTCGTGAGCACGGACACACACGAGACGCTGACACTCAGGCTGAGCGACCGTCGCTAGCCTCGATTGTGCGCCGTGGACGGGCTGGCCCTGGCTGGCCCTGTTACATCGGGCAAGCCATTGTCGGGCAGGCATTTCTCGCTCGGTTTGTCCCAGGTCGAGTCGCGAGTTTGGTTAGAGCCATCCCATCGGGGTAATGGACAAGCCACGGACGCGTAATGCGTCTGTGCTTACAAATGGAGGATTGAACATGGTTGCTCTAGTGGCGTTGGTGCTCATCTTGGCTTTGCTTGGCGGGTTGGGCTTTGCCGTGCACGTTCTCTGGTACGTACTGATCGTGGCGCTCCTGCTATGGCTGATCGGCTTCTTCGTCGGCGGCGCTCCCATGGGCGGCGGACGTCGCTGGTACGGACGCTGATAGAGCTGGTAGAGGATCCGTGCCCTCCAATGCGGTTTGCCATTCGCGACCGTAAAGGCCTGTGCGCGCGGCACAGGTACCTAGGTGCCGCGCGCACATACTGGCTCGTGGCTCGCCGCGCGCACATACTGGCTCCGCGCGCACATACTGGCTGTGTCTAGGAGTGCGCAATGGCGCTTGACCGAGCTCTCGAGACTCGTAGAGAGCCATCGTCGGGAGGCTTGGACTGAGACGACAGCGCTGATCAGCTGATCTCGACTACAAGCATTGTCAGCCCGATACCGAGGACTGCGATACTGACTGGCGTCCTGGCATCAGGGTCGGTGGTCGCGGGCAAACCTCAACGATGTCGGGCACAAGACGATGCTTGAGCAACCCGAGGCGGAGCAGACCGACGTGGATGCCCACCTGGTGGGTGAAGTCGCCGTGAGCGTCCTCATCGACGCAGGCGCCGTGCTGGCGAGCTCGCTCGACCTGAGCACCACGATGGGTCAGGTGGCACAGCTGACGGTGCCTCGCCTGGCCGATCTGTGCGTCATCGACCTACGCGACGAGGATGGCACGATCAGGGACGTCGCGGTCGCCTGCAAGCAGGAAGAGCTCGCGCGGGAACTCGAAGAGCTGCGCGTCGACCATCCGCTCGATCCAGATGGAGAGCACCCGGTTGCCCAGGTCTTGCGCAGCGGCCAGCCGGCGCTGTTGCCCCAGATGAGCAGCGCGCTGCTGACTTCCTTCGCCCAGGGCTCGAAGCACGCCGAGTTCATGATCGAGCACGGCTACCGCTCGGCGGTCGTCGCACCGCTGCTCGCGGGCGAGCGCACGCTCGGAGCCCTCTCGGTTTTGCGCCTTGGCGGCGGGACGCCCTACGGCCAGGAGGATCTGCGGTTCGTATGCGAGCTTGCACGCCGAGCAGCACTGGCGATAGACAACGCACGCCTGTACTCGCAGGTGAGAAGCGTCGAGCGCCGCCTGGAGGCGATTCTCGTGAACCTCGCGGAGGCGATAACAGTCGTCGACGAGCGCGGACACACGGTGTTCGCCAACCAGGCCGCAGCCGACCTGCTGCACGTCGCGAGCCCCGAGGT